>JANXUO010000042.1 GCA_025356245.1 Hymenobacter sp. | reverse complement strand
GCCGCTGGGCCAGCGCGGGGCCGGCCAGCAGCCCCATCAACAGAGTAAACCAGTGTTTCATGCCGTCAAAACAAACGAAGCGCGATTGCAGGTTAAAAGGTACGCACGGCGCGGCGTTTGGTAAGCGCGGTTTCGGCGAATGTGGGGCTGGCGGCGGTAAATTTGGGGCCGTGGCCGGACAAATTCCTGGGGCAGTGGTCGGGCGAATTCCCCGAAGGGGTTCGTCCGGCCACTGCTCGTATGCTGCCCCAAAACGGCCCCTGTGCCAATCGTTCAACGCGAGTGGCCGGACGAACCCCTTCGGGGAATTCGCCCGACCACTCACCGCGCCATCTCCCTGCCTTTCCCACCAATCCACCTCCCCCCAATCCCCATGTACAAACTCACCCAATACTCGCACGGGGCCGGCTGCGGCTGCAAAATTGCTCCGGCCGTGCTCGACCAGATGCTGCACACCGCCCTGCCCCAGCCGCAGTACGACAAGCTGCTGGTGGGCAACGCCAGCCGCGACGACGCCGCCGTGTACGACCTCGGCGACGGCACGGCCGTCATCAGCACCACCGACTTTTTCATGCCCATCGTGGACGATGCCCACGACTTTGGGCGCATTGCCTCGGCCAACGCCATTTCGGACGTTTATGCCATGGGCGGGCGGCCCCTGCTGGCCATTGCCGTGCTGGGCTGGCCCATCGGCAAGCTGCCGCCCGAAGTGGCGCGCCTCGTGCTCGAAGGCGCCCGCGCTACCTGCGCCGAGGCTGGCATTCCGCTGGCCGGCGGCCACAGCATCGACTCGCCCGAGCCCATTTTCGGGCTCGCCGTCACGGGCCTCGTGGCCATTGAGCACCTCAAGCGCAACGACACGGCCACGGCCGGGGCCAGCTTGTACTTGACCAAGCCGCTGGGCGTGGGCCTGCTCAGCACCGCCCAGAAGAAGGGCATTTTGCGCGACGAGGACGCCCACATCGCCCCGCGCCAGATGATGCAGCTCAACAAAATTGGCCTGGCCCTGGGGCCGCTGCCCGAAGTGGTGGCCCTCACCGACGTCACGGGCTTCGGCCTGCTCGGCCACCTGGCCGAAGTGTGCGAAGGCAGCGGCCTGACGGCCGAAATCGACTTCGCCAAAGTGCCCCGCCTGCCCGCCGCCGAGTACTACCGGCAGCAGGGCGCCGTGCCCGGCGGCACCGTCCGCAACTGGGCCAGCTACGGCCACAAGGTCGGCCCCGTCACCGACGAGCAGCGCACCTGGCTCTGCGACCCCCAAACCTCGGGCGGCCTGCTCGTGTGCGTGGCCCCCGGCGGCGAGGCCGCCGTGCAGGCCGTGTTCGCGCAATTCGGGCTGAAATTGGAAAGCTTCGGGACGTTGCGGGCGCACGCCGAGGGCGAGGCGTGGGTGGTGGTGCGGTAACGCCAGCCCCACCCCCTAGCCCCCTCCCCTGCGGGGGAGGGGGCTAGGGGGTGGGGCTGGGGTGGGTTAGTACGTCTCGCGCTGAAAGCCGGCGGCGCGGAGCTGGGCCTTGTACTCGGCCGGGGTGGGGTAGTTGCCGTCCAGCACTTTGGCCAGGCTGGAAAGCACCTGGCTGATGGCCTCGCGCTGCATGTCCTTCACGGCCACGGCCTTTGAAATTTCGCCGCTCGTGTCGGTGAGGTGGCTCACCAGCTCGGCGTAGCGGGCGGCAATGGGCTGCCAGAAAGCGGTGCCGTAGTCCCCGTCGTCAATTTTCTCGGCCTTCAGGCCCTTGAGCAGCACTTGCAGCGCGGCGGCGCGGCGGGTGCGCTCGCGGTCGAGGAGGTAGCCGCCGTTGCGCTTGCCGATGCCCAGGGTGGGGTAGTAGGCGAGGGCCGTTTTCTTGTTGTACTTGTCGATGAGGCGGTTTTTGACGCGGTAGAGCGTGCTGTCGATGGCGTGGTCGAGTTCCAGAAGCTCGTCGGCCTCGATGGGGCGGCTGGTGCCGGCCGCCACCCGCGAAGCCACGGCTGCTTCGTAGGCCGTGGCCTGGGGGCCGAAGGCCGCCGCCGTCACGTAGCGCAGCGTGAGCCACTTTTGGGCGGGGTCAGCCCAGTAGGCGGCGGCGTTTACGGCCAGGGTGGCCAGTTGGCGGTCGCCGTCGGGCAGGAGCGGCGTTTTGCGGGGCTTGGGGTTGGGAGTTGGTTGCATTGCAAGAAGGGGGTTAGGGGCAAATACGGCCGAAATGTACACCCCAAACCCCGGCCGCGCAACCGGGGGGCCGTGGGGGCTTCCCCAAACCCCTTCCGGCAGCGCGGCAAAGGTTTGGGGAACCCCCAACGGCCTCCCCGCAGCGCGGCAGGGGTTTGGGGAAACCCCCACGGCCTCCCGGCAGCGCGGCAAAGGTTTGGAGAAGCCCCGACGGCCGCCCGGCCGTGCGGCAGGGGGTTGGGGGAGTTGTCCGGCCCCGCCGGCTTATTCGAGTAGCAGGCGCACCGTCGCCGTGCGGCCCCCGTTGCGGGCCTGCACCACGTAGCAGCCCGGCGGCAGGCCCAGCGGCGGCAGGGTGGCCCGGCCCTGCACCAGCGCCCCGGCCCACACCGTGCGCCCCACGGCATCTAAGAGCCGCACCGTGGCCGTGGGCCAGGCGGCGCAGGCCAGCGTGAGCGGCCCGGCGGCCGTGGCCGGGTTGGGGTAGGCAGCCAGGCCCACGGCTGTGGCCGTGGCCGTTCGGGTGCCCAAAACCACGAGGCCGACGTGGGCCAGCACGATTTCACGGATGCCGCGCGGCACCACGTAGGGCAGCTGCCCGAACTGCACCGGAAGCTGGGCCTCGGCCACCAGGTAGGGGCGGCCGAGTGCGTCGGGCGCAAAGCTGGCGAAGCGCGGCGCCCCGTAGGGCAGCGGATAGAAGCCGACGGGCACGCCCGCAGCGCTGAGTTGCAGCAGGTAGCCCACTGCCGGGGCAGGCGGCACGGGTGCCGCGCTGAAATCGAACCCAAAATCGACGCGGCCCAGGCTGTAGGCCCCGAGCAGGAACCCTGCGCCCGGCCGGTAGCGCACCTCCAGCTGCTGCTGCTCGCTCGGCCCGCCCCCAGCAAACACCAACGACTGCCCCCGGCCGGTGGCCGCGTCGAGGCGGGCAACAAACAGGTTGGCGTTGGCCGTGGGCGTGGCCGCCGCAATGCCGTCGAGGTTGAGGCTGCCGCTGAAAAGCCCCGCCACGTAGGCTTGCCCCGTAACGGCATCGGCCAGCGGCTGCACCGGCACCGACACCGTGCGGGCCCACACGACGGCCCCGGTGGTGCCGTTGTAGCGGGCCAGGAAGCCCAGGTTGCCCACGAACTGGTGCGCCGGGTCGAGGGTGAGGTTGTTGAACATCTGGCCGCCCACCAGCACGTCGCCGTTGGGCAGCACGGCCTGGCCGTAGATGCGGCCGCTGCCGCCCGCGCTGCTCGTGAGCTGCCGCACCCAGCGCGGCACCCCGGCGGGGGTCAGCTTGGCCACGAAGAGGCAATCTGCCGTCAGCCGCACCGTCGCCAGGGTGTCGCCCGCAGGTGCGTTGCCCGACAGCGCCAAGTTCTGGGCGGCATCAAGGGCCATGAACTCTACTTGAACCCCGAGGTTTGCCAACCGGCTCGCTCCTACAAATGCTCCTGTGGCCGAGTAGCGCATCAACTCCAAGCCTCTGCGCAAGAAACCGCCCCCAGGGTTGGCGATAGTGGTTGAATTGCGCACAACAAACCCATATCGCTGCTGATTGTCCTGCACGACGGTACCCAAGCTACAATAGCCCCTGCCACCCACCGATACGGCCCACTGCTTCTGCCCCAGGGCATTGTACTTTACCAGTATCCCATCCGATAATCCATTGGTACGGAGTGTGTCGCCCCGCCCCGCGCCTAGAATCAGGTAGCCCTCATAGCCACCCGTCAGCACGGCCCCGCCCCCGGCGGCGGCCAGCACATCGCCGGCCGCCACGTCAGGAAATCCCGAACCGCTGCGCGGTCTGCCCATGTTCGCCGTCCATTCCCAGTCCAGTTGCGGCGTTTGGGCAGCAACCGGGGCCGTTGCCGCCAGCCCCAGGGCCAGCAGCAAGGTGATAAAGGAAGTTTTCATTTTCGTGGGTGAAATCGGGCAAGGGCGTAAAGCTGGGCTGCCGCCGCACCACGGGGTGCGGCAGTAAAGTTAACAGCGCTTCGCAATGCACACCGCGGCGCGTTGCCACCCCCTTACCGGTACTTCTGGGCCTGCAACGCCTCCACCCGGGCGGCCAGGAGCTGGCGCAGCTCGTCCACGTTTTCCTTGGTTTGGGCCGAGATGAACACCACCGGGTCGTGCATTTGGGCCATGTAGGTGGCTTGCAGCTGGGCCAGGGGCGGGCGAGGGGCGGGGGCGTTTTCGCCGGCCGCGTCGAGCACTTCGCCGAAGGGGTCGAGCTCGCCAAGGTCGTCGGGTCGGTACTGGTCAATTTTGTTGAAGATGAGCAGCGTGGGCTTGTCGGCGGCCCCGATTTCGGCCAGCGTGTCCTTCACCACCTGAATTTGCTCCTCGAAGCCGGGGTGCGAAATATCCACGACGTGCAGCAGCACGTCGGCCTCCCGGATTTCATCGAGC
>JANXUO010000041.1 GCA_025356245.1 Hymenobacter sp. | reverse complement strand
GCCAGCAGCAGGCCGCCGCCCAGCAGCCCACCCAGTTGCAAGCGGCCGCGTACGGTGCGCTGCTCGGCCTCGAGCCGGGCAATGCGGCGCTGCTGCTCCAGCACCCGGATGCGCCCCTGCTGCTCCACTAGGTCGAAGCGGGCCTGGGCGGTAGCCACGGCCTCCAGGCGCTGCTGGCCCTGGATGCTGTCGGCCAGGGCCAGGTAGCGGCGCAGCACGGCGGGCGCTTCGGGCTGGTGCAGGGCCACCAGGGCCACCGCCTGCTGCCGCAGGGCCTCCGCTTCCTGCAGGTCGCCCAGGGTATGGAAAAGCTGCCGGGCCTGCCGAGCGTAGCGCAAGGCCCGCGGGTAGTCGGGCCGGCGCAGGGCGAACCCGGCCAGGTGCAACAGGGCTTCGGCTTCGGAGTTTACATCGTGGGTGGCACGGGCCAGGCGGGCCGTCACTTGGAAGGTGACGGTGGCAGAGTCGGGCTGCTGGTCTTTCTCCTGCAAGATGCCCAGCAGCAGCTGGTACTTGGCCGGCCTCCTGGTCTGCGGAAGCTGCCGCAGCCGGGCCAGCGCCTGCCGCACCAGCGGCCGGGCCCGTCCCACAGAATCGATGTCGAGGAAGTTTTGGGCCCGGTTGGCCAGCACCACCAGTTCGCCGCCTGCATCGGGGGGCCGAATGGCGGCGTAAGTTTGCTGAGCCTGCACGAAGTACTGCTCGGCCCCGGCCCAGTTGTCGAGCGCGCGGGCCACCAGGCCCAAGCCCATGTAAGCATTCCCCACTCTATCGGGGCGCTTGAGGCGCCGGGCCGCCCACAACAGCATTTCCAAGTGGCGCTGGGCGGCCATGTAGTCATCAGCATAGTAGTCGGCATCGGCCAGAATGCCCAGGCCGCCGACTAGGCCCCGGACCTGCCCCTGGCGCCAGGCCAGCGTCACGGCGGCCCGCGCCAGGCTTCGGGCGCTGTCGAGGTTGCTGCCAAGGTGCTGCAAGCTCTGGTGAACCAGCTGCCGCATCCGCGCTGTATCGGCCGAGGGCGGGCGCGGCTGCCAGGCCCGCAGCGAGTCGGGGTGGCCAAGGCCGGCGGGCAGGCCATCGGGCTGGCTGGCCTGGGCCAGCAGGCCCAGCGGCAGCAGCAGCAACCACAACAAAGCGCAGGCCCGTACACGCAGCAAGTCAGACATAGGCCCGCAAGTTCGGCACAAAAGCGGGCCGGGCGGCGCGGGTGTTTCCGGCTGCTGGTTTCCGGGCGGTGTGCTGCGGTGGGCGCAACGCCGTTCCAGGGCCGCCTGGGCAGAGCTGTTACGTTCTGGCCTGGGGTGTTGGATATTCGGTTTTAAGTGTTGGGTTTTGGGGTCAGGACCCGAAAACAGGCTCCGTAATGGCCCACCGCCGAACACCTAAAACCAAGAACGTAACAGCGCTGGGGCCGCCCGGTCAGTAAAGCGGCCAAAACAAGCAACGAGAAACACTACCGCAGCGCCTGCCCTGCCGGGTACGACCCGCCGCTGGCTTCCAAGACCCGCAGGCGGTCGGCCAGGCTTTCGAGGGCGGCCGTGGTGTGGGTGGCAGCAGTGGCAGCCTGCTGCTTGAGGGCAGCGTTTTGCGCTTCCAGGGCGGCCACTTTGCGGGCCAGTTCCTGGGTGGCGCTCACGTTGAGCATGGCAATGGCGTCGTAGTCCACCGAGCGGAAGTCGTCGACGTACTTGCCGTACACAAACAGGCCGGCGGCGTGGGCCTCGGGGCTGGCAAAGCGGATGGTGTGGGCGTCGAGCACGGTCACTTCGGGGTTTAGCTCCACGTTGGCGGGGGTGTAGAGGCGCATCCGGCCGCCGCTGGCGGGCAGCTCGTGGGGCTTGGTGGTGGTCACCATCAGTTGGCCGTTGGCGAAGCTGATGCGGGTGGCCTTCTCATATACGTTGGGCAGGGCCTGGTTGCTGCGGCTCACGGCGGCGGGCAGCACGGCTTCCACCTCCTGGGCGATGACCTTTTTGACGACCTGCCCGGCCGCATGGTTTACCTGGTCGATGTAGGTGTAGTCGGTGATGCGGATGCGGTTGAGCAGGGCCAGGTCGGCGCGGCGGTCGCTGAGGCCCACCACGTTTTTGATGCGGCGGTCGGAGGTGGTTTGCAGGGCGCCGGGCGCCACGAAGTTGTTTATCCATACCTCGCCGCCCTCGAAGTAGGCGGCCACCTGCTTGCTTTGGCCGCCGGGCAGCGGGGCCGTGCCCACGCCGGTGCCGGGGGTGAAGAAGGTGTAGCCGCCGCCGCCTTGGGTGAGGGTGCCGGCCGCGCCCTTCACGTGCAGCGGGGCAATGGGGTTGGTGGTGCCGATGCCGAACTTGCCACTGGCGTCAAACCGCGCCCACTCGGCCACGGTGTTGCTGCCGCTGCTCACGTTGTCGGTCTGCCCGAAGCGGATGCCGCCCGGCCCGCCGCCGTTCTGGTTCAGGAGCCAGGTTTCGCCCTGGTTGCCGCTGCGGTTCCAGTGCAGGTACGCGCCCTGGTTGCTCACCAGGTCGGAGCCGCGGGCCAGAATGCCGCCGTTCACGTCGAGCTGCTGGGTGGGCGGGTTGGCCCCGATGCCCACGTTGCCGCTGCCGAGGAGCACAAACTGGCTGACATCGGCGTTGCCGCCCGCCGAAAGAAAGAGGTTGCCGGCCGTGGTGAACAGGCCCAGGTCGTTGCCGGCCCCGCCGAAGCCGCGCCGCACGCCGTGGTTGGCGTTGCCGAAGAGCAAGGCCCCGGCGGTGCCGTCGGTTTTGCCCACCGTAATGGCCGCCGTGGCGTCGGCCGTGCGCACGTCAAGCGTCGTGACCGGGCCGGTGGTGCCGGTGCCCAGGCCGAGCTGCCCGGCCTGGGTCAGGGCCATCAGGCGGGTGTTGAGGGTGGAATTGCCGTTGTAGCTGGCCCACTGGAAGTTCTTGCCGGCAACGGCCGGCACCCCGAAGGTGAGCGTGCTGGGTTCCATAAACAAGCCCCAGGCCCCGGCCCCGGCGTAGTTGCCGGAGCTGAACACGTCGTAGCCCCGCGTGATGAGCGGGCGGTCCTGGCCGTTGAGCACCACGCCCAGCGGGCCGGTCACGGTGGCGTTGCCCGCCACGGTCAGGCCCCCGCCCACCGCGCCGGTGCCGCTCACGTTGAAGCCCCCGGTTTGGGTGGCGGCGGTTTGGTTCTGAATGAAATTGGTGCCGGTGGCCGTCACGGCCGCCGTGGTTTGCACGGTGTTGTCGGGAAAGCGGAAACCGCCGCCGGTGCTGTAAATCTGGCCCGCCACTTCCAGCTTCTGGCTGGGGTCGGCGTTGCCGAGGCCAATGCCGAAGTTGCCGCTGCCGTCAAACCGCGCCCACTCCGTGACGAGGTTGGCCGTGGTGGCCGCCCCGATGCGCAGGCCGCCCGTGCCGCCGCCCCGCTGGTTGAGCAGCCAGCTTTCGCCGGTGCCGCCGGTGCGGTTCCACTGCAGGTACGCGCCCTGGTTGCTGATGGCCCCGTTGCCCCGCGCCAGCATGCCGCCCTCCACGTCGAGCCGCTGGGTGGGGACGAGCACACCCACGCCCACGTTGCCGCCGGCCCGCACCCGCAGCAACGACGTGCCGCCCGCCGTGCCAATGGTGCCCTGGCTCACGTCGAGGGCCGTGCCGGCGCTGCCGGCCACCTTCACGGCCAGGCCGTTGCTGTTGGCGGCCGTGCCGCTGTTGGCCACCGCGGCGGCGTAGCCGGTGGTGGTGCTCACCCAGGCCAGGGCCTCGGTGCTCACGCCGTTGCCGTCGGTGGCGATGACGTTGCCAGCCGCGTTGGCGAGCTGCGTGACGGGGCTGCTGGTGCCCACGCCCACGCTGCCGCCGCTGCCGACGGCCAGGCCCGTGCTGCCGCCACCGGTCAGCAGGTTGCCGTTCAGGTTCAGGGCCTGGGTGGCGGTGTGGTTGCCCAGGTTATCGGCCGAGCTGGGCACGGTCACGCTGCCGCCGTTGGTGAGGCTGATGGTGCTGCCGCTGATGCTGAGCGTTTGGGCATCGTTGTCGGCAGGCAAGTTCACGCTGCCGCCGTTGGTGAGGCTGAGAGTGTTGCCGCTGAGGCTGAGTTGCTGCGCGTCGTTGTCGGCGGGCAGGTTCACGAAGTTGCTGGCATCGAGCACCGGGGCGGGCAGGCCGCCCACCGGCTCCAGGGTCAGCGAGCCGTCGGCGGTGGTGTTCAGGCCGCTCACGAAGCCCGCGCTCAGGGCCGCGCCGCTGGCCCAGGAGCTGCCGCCGCCGCCGCCGCCGCTGTCGCCGCCGCCGCCTGTGGGGGACGAGGCGGGAGCTGTGCCCATGGATGCACATGGCGG
>JANXUO010000022.1 GCA_025356245.1 Hymenobacter sp. | reverse complement strand
GGCTTGTCGTTGCCGGGCATCGCGGCCTTGCGGCACTGGCCCGCGCCGGTTGCTAACCGGCGGCGTTTTCCAGCACCCGCTGCACCACCGCGGCCAGCTGTTGCCGGTCGAAATCGCGCCGGGCTAGGCGCTGGCCGGCGGCCCCGGCGGCGGCCAGCAGGGCGGGTTGCCGTAGCACTTCGCGCAGGGTGTGGGCCAGGGCGGGGGCGTTGCCGGCGAGGGCGTACCAGCCGCAGCCCTCCATTTCTACCAGGGCTTTGGTCCAGCCGGTGTTCGTCACCACCACAGGGGTGCCCACGGCCAGCGCGTCGTAGAGCTTGGCGGGCGAGTTGGCATCGAGCACTGGCAGGCCCAGGAACGACACCACCGCCACGTCGGCCAGCGCAAACCAGCTAAATATGGCGTGGCGCGGCTGCCCGCCCACCAGCCGGATGCGCCCCGGCCACCGCGCTGCCGCCGCCGCCACCAGCGGCCGTTGGTGGCCGTCGCCCAAAAAAAGCCAGGTTACGTCGGCCTCGGCGGCGACCATTGCCTCGGCCGCCGCCACCACGGTGGGCAAGTCGTTGGCCCGGCCAAAGGTGCCCGCGTACAGCACGACGCGCTGGCCTTGCAGCCCCTCGGCGCGGCGCAGGGCGGCTACGGCGGCGGGCGTGGCGCGGGCCGCCAGGTCCAGGTCGGTGCCGTTGAGGACGGTCGTCACCTTGTCGGCGCTGATGCCTAGGCTGGTCACGTAGGCCGTCATGTCGGGCGAGAGCGGCAGGATGTGGCGGGCGCTGCGGTAGAGCCGTTTTTCGAGGGCAAAAAGCTGCTGCCGGGCCAGCGCCGTGGGCACGGCCCCCATCGCCACCGGGAAGCTGGGCCACAAATCCTGCACCTCGAACACCCACGGCACCCGCCGCGCCCGGGCCACCGTGGCCGCCGCCCAGGCCGCCGTCAGCGGGGTGCTGATGCCCCAAATCACGTCGGGCTTGTCCATTCGCAGGCCCTCGCGCACGGCCCAGGCGGCGTAGTGGGCAAAGGCCCACGCCCGCCGCGCCGGCCCCATGCGGTTGTCGTAGCGTACGGCCGTCTGGCGGATTTCCACGCCCGGCGGCACCCAGTCAAACTCCTGCGTCAGCCGTTGCCCCGCCCAGGCCGGCGTCGTCAGCAGCGTGACCCGGTGCGTTTTCGCCAAATGCGCCAGCAACGTGTAGTGCCGGCTGGTAGCCGGACAATCGGGGTTGGTGTGGTACTGACTAAAAACGGCAACGTGCATGGGTTGTCAATGAGCGAGTGAGTGAATGAGCGAATGAGTGAGTTATCAGTTGAGGGATGTCAGGTGGCGCATTGCCAGCTCACAATTCACTCATTCGCTCACTCACGCCTTCAATCATTGCTTCCGGGGCCGGTAGTGCGAGTCGTTCAGGATGCGCTGGGCGTTGGTCTCGCCCATCAGCTTGGCCAGGGTGATGTTGGGGTGCTCGGCCACGTATTTGCGCACAATTTGCAGGCCCACCCACTGGCCCACGCGGCCGGGGCAGGTGCGGTCGATTTCGGGCACGTTGGGGCGCTCGGCCACGTACTTCTGCACCAGGAAGGGCGTGGTGCTGTAGAGCAGATTGTTCTCCAGAAAGTGGCCCCACACGCGGGGCTCGTTGGCGGCGAGGTCGGTCAGCTGCCGGGCGGTGTAGCCCAGCAGCAGCGAGTCGGGGGTGCAGGGCAGCACCTGCCCGGCAAAGTACAGGGCCTTGCCCTCGCGCACCATCGCGTCGAGCACGGTATTGGCCCGCAGCTCGCGCCGGTTGTACTTGCTGGCCACGGCCAGGGCCACGGCGGGCAGCACGTAGGCCGGGGCGTAGCGGCGCAGCATGTAGCCCGGCAAATCGGGGCGGCGGCTGGCCTTCGGCCCCGCAAACCACTCGGTGCTCACCACCAGCAGGCTGTCGTTGGCAAAAATATCCTTGCCAATGAAGCCCAGGCCGCTGTTGAACGTGACAACTTTGGGGGCCTTAAAATCGGGAAAATAAAACCGCGTCCGCCCAAAAAAAGCGCCCAGCTCGCGGCCCAGTGAGGCACTGTCGGGGAAAGCAGCGGCGGTTTCGCGGCCCAGCTGCTGCAAGGCCGGGTTGGGGGCCATGGTGGCCATCAGACCCAGCAGCTGAGTTTCGCGGCCCGGCTCGCGCTGCAAGTAGCGGCGGGCAAAGCTGGGGTAAGTGTCCAGAAACTGCCGGGCGTCGGCCGTCGTTTTGATGCGCAAAAAGGGCTTTTCGAGGTGCTGCACGGCCACTGGTGGGCCGGGCGCATCGGCGGCTGGGTCGGGGCGGCAGCCATCTGCCGGGCCGCGTCCGCAGCCGGTCAGGCCGGCCAGCAGCAACGTAATTGCCGCTGCCCACGCCCCCCGGCGCGGGCTATTTCTGTTTTTCTTACCCACGGTTTTCTACTTTTGAGTAAAATTAGCCCACAGCCCGCACCGGGCACTAAATTCAGGCAATCCATGAAAAAAATCATTCTCCTCGCCGCTGCCCTCGCGGCCGGCACCCTCACGGCTTCGGCGCAGGTCGAAATCGGGGTCAAAATCTCCCCGTCCATCACCAGCCTGCGGGCCGACGGGCCATCGGCCAACCCCTTCAGCGGCGGCGACAGCAAGGTCGGCTTCGGCGGCGGCCTGATTGTGGACTACTTCTTCGGCGAAAACTACGCCTTCGGCACCGGCCTTTTCCTCACCGGCAAAGGCGGCAGCTACACCTACACCGAGCTGGCCGGCACACCCTTTGCCACCCCCGTAACGCAAAAGCTGACCATCCAATACCTCGAATTGCCCGGCACCATCAAGCTATTCACCAACGAGGTAGCCCCCGACGTTCGCCTGTTTTTCCAGCTCGGCGCCTCGCTCGCCGTGCCCATCTCCGCCCGCCTCAACGACGAAAAGTTTTTTAAAGACCCCCTCAAAGGCAATCAGGAAACCGCTGCCTTCGACCATGTTTTTTCCATCGATGCCAACGCCCTGCTCGGCCTCGGGGCCGAATATCAGCTCGGCACCCGCACCAAAGTGCTGGCCGGCCTCAGCTACCACCGCGGCCTGATTGACCTCGACCGGTATTTTGAAAAAGAGCGGGATTTCAAGGACGTGAACATCCGCAACAGCGTATTTGCGCTGGATTTAGGCATGAAGTTTTAATTGCAGACCAAGCGACTTTGCTCCACAAAAAAACCGACTGCGGAAAGCAGTCGGTTTTTTTGTGCAGTGGTCGGACGAAGCCCTTCGGACGATTTGTCCGACCACTGACCTACCAATTAGTCGGTAAACTCGATTTCCCGGTCCTGTACCTTGCTCATGGCAGCAGACATGGAGCGAAGTTGGATTTCTTCGCCGCGCTCGTCTTCGATGCGGTAATCGGTGAGGCCGAGGCTACTGTCTTTCACCACTTTCACCCATTTGTAGTACCGGAGGTACCACTTCATTTGCCGGCTCACCAGGCCTTTGGTGTAGAAGGCGTGGAGGAATGGGTGTACGTGCAGGGTCAGGCCCGACTGGTTTTGGTGCACCAGCAGGTCGTCGATGCTGCCGTCAATTTCGTCGGTTACCTGGATGGAGGCCGAAATTTTGCCAGTGCCGCCGCAGGCCGGGCACACCTCGCCGGTCACGATAGTTTCGGCGGGCCGCACGCGCTGCCGGGTAATCTGCATCAGCCCGAACTTGGTGATGGGCAGCACAGTAAACTTGGCCTTGTCGTCCTTCATGACGTTCTCGACGGCCATTTCAACCTTTTTGCGGCTTTCGCCCGAGCGCATATCGATAAAGTCGATGACGATGATGCCGCCCATGTCGCGCAGGCGCAGCTGCCGGGCCACTTCCTTAGCGGCCAGCAGGTTAATCATGAGCGCCGTGGCTTCCTGGTCGTTCTCCTGGTTGCTTTTGCTACCCGAGTTTACGTCCACCACGTGCAGGGCCTCGGTGTGCTCGATGACGAGGTAGCCGCCGCCGGGCACCGTCACGGTTTTGCCAAACAGCGTTTTGAGCTGCTTCTCGATGCCGGTGTGCTCAAACACCTTCACCTTGGTGTTGTGCAGCTTAAGTAGGCCCAGCTTATCGGGTGCAATCTTGCGCAGGTACTCGCGCATCTCGTCGTACATGGCGGGCGCGTCCACCACAATGCTGTCGAACGACTCGTTGAGCATATCGCGCAGCATCGAAGAGGTGCGGCCCAACTCGCCGAGCAGCTTATCGCCCACTTTCGCGGTTTTAAGCGTGGCGGCCAGCTGCTCCCACTTACTCACCATGTCCTGCATGTCCTGGTCGAGCTCGGCCACCTCGCGGCCCTCGGCCACGGTGCGAATGATTACGCCAAAATTAGTGGGCTTAATGCTGGCAATGAGGCGCTTGAGCCGGTCGCGCTCAGCCTTGCTGACAATCTTTTTACTGATGCTGATGACGTTCGTAAACGGCATCAGCACCAGGTAGCGGCCCGCCATCGAAAGGTCGGTGCTCACCCGCGGGCCTTTGGTCGAGATGGGTTCCTTGATGACTTGCACCACCAATTGTTGCCCTTTCTTGAACACATTTTCGGCCTTCCCGACTTTATCGAGCGGCTTTTCGAAGGTGAAAGCATCTAGGCTGCCTGTGGCTTTGTTGTGCTGAACGGTTTTCTGCCACTTGGCCAACGATGGGAAGGTTTCGCCCAAATCGCCGTAGTGCAGAAAAGCGTCTTTCTCGTAGCCAATGTCCACGAAGGCGGCGTTGAGGCCCGGCATCACCTTTTTAACGGTGCCCAGAAAAATGTCGCCGACGGAATAATTAGTGTCGTTGCGGTCGAAGTGGTACTCGATGAGCCGCTTGTCCTGCAAGAGCGCAATCCGCTCGCCCTCAGGCGTCGAATTGATTACTAGTTCGTTGCTCAATGCATTGAATTATTTAGAGCAGTCTGCCCGCACCTTACGGCCGGTTTCCAGCACCCCCAAACGGGCAAAGGGAAGCCAGGACGACGAGTGTCCCAGCTTCCCTTATGGCCGCAAAAAAGGCGCACACCCACCAGTTGGTCAGGAGGCTGCGTGAGAAAAAAGCCAGTGCGTTGTTTTTCCGGCAACGGAAATTGCCAGAAAGCCAACGCACGGCTACGTCCCGAGTGGGCCGGTTTATTTCTTCTTGTGCCGATTCTTACGCAGGCGCTTCTTGCGCTTGTGAGTGGCAATTTTATGACGTTTACGTTTCTTACCGCAGGGCATAGTTAATGAGTTAAGAGGTTGTGTTTCTTGTTCCTTATTCCTGTTTTCCTGTTACTCTGAGGCTGTGTGCCATCGGCAACTAGGGACACAAATTACTTTAATTTGGCCAGCTCCTCGTCTACCGAAGCGGCCAAAGCCGGGTCGGCGCTGAGGCTTTTAGCGGCTTTGAAAGCAGCACGGGCCTGGTCGTTTGCGCCGGTACGGGCAGCCGTTACGCCCAGGTAAAATTGGGCGTTTACGTTTTTGGGATTGACTTTTACCAACTCCTGAAAACGTAACAGAGCCTTATCAAACTGGTTACTTTGCACCGCAAGTACGCCCATGTTGTAAAGGGCTTTCTCGTTGCGGGGGTCAGCGGCCAGCACCTCGCGCAGCAACGTAATGCCCTGCACAGGGTTTTCGGAGGCCATGTAAGTCATGCCCAGGTTGGTTTTTACGTCGAGGTTATCGGGCTGCTGCTTTAGCACTTGCGTGTAAAGCGTGCGGGCTTTGCCGCCCAGCATTTTCACCCGTTCATCGCTGGAAGCGAAGCTAAATGCTTGAAAATAAGCATCGGCTGCGCGTTCCGTGGCTTGCACTCCGGGTTGCAGGGCGGCCAGCTGCTCGTAGTAGTAACCAGCGCTGTCGAAACGCTGCACTACTTCGTAGCCACGGGCCAGTTGCTGCAACAGCTCGGCGCGAATTTTAACATTCTGCACCTTAGGTAATTGCCCCAGCCAACCATTGAGCTGCTGACGCTGCTCTTTGGTGGCCGTGGTGTGCGGGGCCGCACCGGGCGTACCTACTGCCTGGCCCGCAACCCCGGCCGTAGCCGCTTCCGGCGACGTTGGCCCCGCCGAGGCATCGGTTTTGGAACCGTTGGTGGCGGAGCCGCCGCCGTCGCGGTTGGCGGTGCGGGCGGCGTCCTTGTTCAATTCGGCCTTGCCTTCCTTAGGCTTCAAAATGCCTTTGGGCAGCACAAATACCCCACCTACCAGCGCCGTAGCAACTGCTAAAACAACAACTTGGTGCGCAGCGGTGCGGGAGGTGGGCATGGGAGACAAAAAAACCGGCGGCAAGGCCGGTCTTCTCAGTTTGTTGGCGGTCGGCAGTGGGCAATATCAATCAGCTAAGCTCTTAACACAAAAACTTACTGACACTCAACCCCCCACTGCCAATTACCGGTAACGGACTAAGCTTTGGCAGCGGCTGCCTTCACTTTTTTGCTGCCTTTGATTTTGGCCACGAAGGTTTTCGAAGGTTTGAAGCTCGGAATGTAGTGCTCCTCGATGATGAGCGACGTATTTTTCGAGATGTTGCGGGCGACTTTCCGAGCGCGTTTCTTGTTTACGAACGAGCCGAAGCCGCGCACGTAAATGTTATGGCCTTCGGTCATCGAATCCTTCACAACTTTGAAGAAGGCTTCAACAGTCGTCAGGACGTCGGCTTTCTCGATGCCGGTCTTCTGGGAGATTTCGGCGATTACCTCTGCTTTGGTCACGTTGGTGGGTACTTAGGTGGTTAAAAAAAGGGCATTCTGGGCATTCAACTCCCGAAACCCCGCGTAAGCCCTTGCCCGGTAGGCGGTTCGCTTCGGTGTTTCGGAGTGCAAAGGTAGTCTTGTTTTTTTATTCTACCAACCAGTAGCCTTCCATAGTTTTTTTGGCAATTAATTCGCCTTCATAATTTTGGCTAAAATGACCCTTACGCCTTCTTTTTTGGCCGCCGCGCTGCTGGCCTGGTACCCAAGGCATCACCGCGATTTACCCTGGCGGCACACCCGCAACCCGTACGCCATCTGGCTGTCGGAGGTGATTTTGCAGCAAACCCGGGTGGCCCAGGGGCAGCCCTACTACGAGGCTTTTCTGGCCGCTTACCCCACCGTGCAGGCGCTGGCCGCCGCCCCCGAGCAGGAGGTGTTGCGGCTGTGGCAGGGCTTGGGCTACTACTCGCGGGCTCGAAATATGCACCACACCGCTCAACAAGTTGTGGGCGAATACAATGGCGTGTTTCCCGGCACCTACGCCGGGCTGCTGCAACTGCGCGGCGTGGGGCCCTACACGGCGGCGGCCATTGCCTCTTTTGCGTTTGACGAGGCCGTGGCGGTGCTCGACGGCAACGTGTACCGGGTGCTGGCGCGGGTGTTTGGGCTGCACGACGACATTGCCGCACCGGCTTCGCGCCGGGTGTTTCAGGCCCTGGCCGACCAGCACATTCCGGCCTCGGCACCGGCCGATTTCAACCAGGCCATCATGGAATTTGGGGCCCTGCAATGCACCCCGCAGAAGCCCGACTGCCTGTTTTGCCCACTGCAAGCCACTTGCTGGGCGTTTCAGCACGGACAGGTGGCGCTGCTGCCCGTCAAAACCAAGGCCAAAGCATCGCGGGTGCGCTTCTTCCATTATTTCGTGCTGCGCTACGGGGCCACGCTGTACCTGAAGCCCCGCACCGAAAAAGACATCTGGCAGGGATTATACGACTTTGCCCTGGCCGAAACCGATGCTACCGAGCTACCGGCTGCCGAGCTTGCCCGGCACTTAGAAGCACTGGGCGCTACGCTGGACACTTCCCTGGCTGCCGAGCCGGCCCCGCCCGTGGCCCTGCGCCACGTGTTGAGCCATCAAAAGCTGGAGGCCCGCTTCGTGGATGTGCCCCTGGCCCGGCCCTTGCCCGCCGCCACCGTACGCGATTTGGGTTTGAAGGCATATTCGGCCACCGAGATTGAGGCGCTGCCCAAGCCCCAGCTTATTGCCAATTATTTGAGCAGCCATCGCCCGCAGGATTGACAATAATTTTAGCTACTGGTTTTGAAAAGTGGTTTTTATTGCTTAATTTTAAGGCGACAAAGCTTGGGTAAGGCCGCGCCGTTTTTTTCATTCAAACCGCAACAATCATGTCGGGAGTAAACAAAGTAATTCTGGTCGGCAACCTGGGCAAAGACCCCGAAATCCGGCACCTCGAAGGTGGCGTGAGCGTAGCCCGCTTCAGCCTCGCTACCAACGAATACTACAAAGACAAGCAGGGCGCCCGCACCGAGCGCACCGAATGGCACAACATCACCGCTTGGCGCGGCCTGGCCGAAGTGGCCGAGAAATACCTCAAAAAAGGCCAGCAAGTGTACGTGGAGGGCAAACTTCGCACCCGTCAGTACCAGGATAAGGACAACCAGACGCACTACATCACCGAAATTGTGGTGGACGAGTTGACCATGCTGGGCGGCCGGCCGGGAAGTACTGCGGCGGGGGCCGCCAGCAACGGTGCTGCTGGCGAGCCGGCTCCGCAAACGTTTCGGCAGGAGCCGGAGCTGGACCAATTGCCCTTCTAAATCACGAATTGAAATGAATTTAGGGGATTTTACGAATTTGTTTTCTGAGGAAGCACGGTGCTTTCTGGAGCCCTGACTGCTTTGGTGGTCGGGGCTTCGCTTTTAGGGATGCGGGCGGTGGGGTTTTTGGTTGTTGGGCGGGCAGAGTACCTTTGGGCAATGATGCGAAGGCTTTTTTTTGGCGGTTGGGGGCCGTGTGTGCGGCGCAGCCTGCGGCAGCACTGGACAATGGCTTGGCCGTTGGGGGCCGTGGCCGCGTTGCTCACGGCCTGCGGGGGCAGCCCCGAAGGCGGCGATTTTACGCCCAAGCCCAAGGGCTACAACCGCATCGATTTGCCGGCGCACCACTACCAGCCGTTGGGCGGCGGGCACCCGTACACGTTCGAGTACTCAAAATGGGCCGTGGTGCGGCGCGACTCATCGTACCTGGCGCAGCCGCACTGGATTAACATTTATTACCCGCAACTCCATGCCAACGTGCAGATTACGTACATGGACGTAGCCCGCGACCGCCGCCTCTACAACAAAATGATGGAGGATGCCCGCAAGCTTACTGGCAAGCACCAGGTAAAAGCCACGGCCATCGACGAGCGCATTCTGAAGACACCCAGTGGAATGCGGGTGTCGGTGTTCGAGCTGCAAGGCGAAGTACCCAGTCAGTTTCAGTTTTATACCACCGACAGCACCCGGCACTTTTTGCGCGGGGCACTGTACTTCCGCACCGCCACTGCCAACGACTCGCTGGCCCCGGTGATTGAGTACGTGAAGCAGGACATCTTGCAGATGATTAACACGTTACACTACAAGTAATCTGTTGGCGGATGGCTATTAGCTAAAATATGAGTTTCTTCTCCACCCGTTTAGAATTTTTGCGCACGGTGGGCAACCGGCAGCGGGCCGATTTGCTAGGCAAAGAACTGGGGCTCTTCACTTACGGCGACTTGATTCAACGCTACCCATTCCGGTACCTGGACCGGACGCAGGTGTACCGGATTGCCGATTTGCACGAGGATTTGCCGATGGTGCAGGTGCGCGGGGTGCTGAGGGGCAAGGAGTTGATTGGCGAGGGGCCGAAGCAGCGGCTGGTGGCCAAAATTGGGGATGGGTCGGGCGAGTTGGATGTCGTGTGGTTCAAGGGCGTGAAATGGGTACAGCACGTGGCCAAAAACAACGTGGAATACACGGTTTTTGGCAAGCCGACGGTGTTTAACGGCCGCCCGCAGATGGCGCACCCGGAGTTGGAAGAAACGACCGAGGCCAAGCCGGGGCAGTCGTTTTTACAGCCGGTGTACAACACATCCGAGAAGCTCAAAAACTACCACAAGGTGGACAGCAAGGCCATTATGCGCATGGTGGGCGAACTGCTGAAGCTGGCCGGGTCGCATATTGCCGAGTCGCTGTCGGCGGAGCTGATGGCCAACTACGCGCTGATGCCCAAGGCGCAGGCCATGCAGCAGATTCACTTTCCGCAAACCACGGAACTGTTGCAGGCGGCACGGTTTCGGCTCAAGTTTGAGGAACTTTTTTACGTGCAGCTCAAGCTGTTGCGGCAGCGCGACCAGCGCAAGGCGGTGCTGGCCGGGCAGATTTTTAAGGAGGTGCCGACGCTGGTCGACTTCTACCAAAACCACCTGCCGTTTGATTTGACGGGCGCCCAAAAGCGGGTTATCCACGACATTTACAAAGACTTCTGCACCGGCAAGCAGATGAACCGGCTGTTGCAGGGCGACGTGGGCAGCGGCAAAACCATTGTGGCGTTTATTGCCATGCTGATGGCAGCCGACAACGGCGCGCAAAGCTGCCTGATGGCCCCCACCGAAATTCTGGCCGACCAGCACTTCGTGGGCCTCAAGCAGTACGCCGACCAACTGGGCATTACCCTGGGCAAGCTGACGGGCAGCACCAAGCCGCGCGACCGCAAAGTGCTGCACGAGGGCCTGCGCGACGGCACCCTGCACATGCTGGTGGGCACCCACGCGCTGCTCGAGGACGTGGTGCAGTTCCGCAACCTGGGCCTGACGATAATGGACGAGCAGCACCGCTTTGGGGTGGCGCAGCGCTCAAAGCTCTGGCAGAAAAACCCTTACGTTATTCCGCACGTGCTGGTGATGACGGCCACGCCCATCCCGCGCACCCTGGCCATGACGCTTTACGGCGACCTGGACGTGAGCGTGATTGACGAGCTGCCCGCCGGCCGCAAGCCCATTGTGACGGTACACCGCTACGACGGCAACCGCCTGAAAGTGTTCGAGTTCATCCGCGACCAGGTGAAGCTGGGGCGGCAGGTGTACATTGTGTACCCGCTGATTGAGGAAAGCGAAACCCTCGACTACAAAGACCTGACCGACGGCTACGAAAGCGTGAGCCGGGCGTTTCCGGAGTACCAAATCAGCATCGTTCACGGCCGTATGAAGGCCGAGGACAAGGACTTTGAGATGCAGCGCTTCATCCGGCGCGAGACGCAGATAATGGTGGCTACCACCGTGATAGAAGTCGGCGTGAACGTGCCCAACGCCTCGGTACTGGTGATTGAGAGCGCCGAGCGGTTTGGCCTGAGCCAGCTGCACCAGCTGCGCGGCCGCGTGGGGCGCGGGGCCGACCAAAGCTACTGCATCCTGATGACGGGTTTCAAACTAAGCGCCGACGCCCGCACCCGCCTCGAAACGATGGTGCGCACCAACAACGGCTTCGAAATTGCCGACATCGACCTGAAGCTGCGCGGCCCCGGCGACCTCATGGGCACCCAGCAAAGCGGCGTGCTCGACCTGCTGATTGCCGACCTGGCCAAAGACGGGCGGATTTTGACGGCCAGCCGCGAGGCCGCGCAAGCCATTCTCAACGCCGACCCGGAACTGCTGCTGCCCGCCAACGAGAACATCCGGCGGCACATCGAAAGCCTACCTGCTACGGCCTTGAATTGGAGCCGGATAAGCTGAGGCTGTGCTTGAGTAACCAAGCACAACTTGGTGGTATAGCCTTTTGGTGGCAGGGCCTTGGCGCTACTTACACAGGCACAAAAAAATGGCCTCTAAACGAGGCCATTTGGGGGAAGCTAGAAAGA
>JANXUO010000001.1 GCA_025356245.1 Hymenobacter sp. | reverse complement strand
GGAGACTCCAACTATTGCGCCTCTACACCGTGCAACGATTATGTACACCGACTTGGGAACCGCTCTAATCAACCGTTCAACGCGAGCGTCGGAGACGCGACGCCAGTGGGCAGCGCGTTAAAAACGCGCGCCAGCGCTTTTAGCTATCAGCTAAAAATATGACCAATTCTGGTCATTGCGCCGAATGGGGGAGGGGCCGTGCTTTGCAGTGCCGAAACCCGGGTCGTGTGCCTGGGGTCGAAAGCCTTTCCCGATGAAGCACTTTACCACCCATTTGCCGGCCTGGCTGCGGCCCTCTTTGCTGGCGTTGTTGCTGGGCGGCGCGGCCGCTACGGCCCAGGCCCAGACCGGTGTTACCATCGGGGCCGCCACCGCCCCCGATGTGTCGGCGGCGCTCGACATTGTGAGCACCACCAAGGGTGCGCTGCTGCCCCGCGTGGCCGACGCCACCGCCCTGGCCACGCCCGCTACCGGGCTGCTCGTGTTTCAGACCGGGGGAACACCCGGCTTCTATTACAACGCCGGCACCCCGGCCGCGCCGAGCTGGCAGCAGATTGCCACGGCGGCGGGCGCGGCCCTCACGGCCGGCAACGGGCTGACGAAGACGGGCAGCGTCATCGGGCTGGGCGGCACCCTGACCGGGGCCACTGCCATTGCCCAGGCGGGCAACGTGTTCAGTTTGACGGGCGGCAACGTGGGCATCGGCACCAGCACCCCGGCCGGCCTGCTGGCGGTGGTGGGCAGCACCCTCGGCGTGGGCGTGCTCGATGTGCAGCAGCTCTCGACGGACGCCGGTACGGGCTCCCGGAACCAGTGGCAGTCGTTCACGCCCACGGTCAGCGGCACGCTGACCCAGGTTGATATGCGCGTCTCGTCGCCGACGGGCCAGAACGGGGCGCCCGGCACGCTGCGCATCTACGCCGGCCAGGGCACGGGCGGTGCCTGCTCAGCGCCCAGGCCATCGTGTACAACAGCGCCGGCAACCGCACCTTCCAGCCGTACGTGCTGGCCGCGCCGGTGCCCGTGACGGCCGGCCAGCAGTACACCTATTACTTCGATACGCCCAATGTCGGCGTCGGCTTCGTATCCTCCACCGACACTGACCCCTACGCCGGGGGGGAGTCGAGCTATGGGAGTGATGTGGACCTGGGCTTCCAGACCTACGTGGCCCCGCCCCTGGCCCCGGTCATTGCCACGAACGTGCTGACGGCCCTGGCGGCGGGCAACGTGGGCATCGGCACCGCCACGCCCACCCAAAAGCTGGAAGTGGCCGGGCCGGTACAGCAGCACGGGCGGCTTCCGCTTTCCCGACAACACCGTGCAGACCACCGCCGCCACGACGGCACCCGCCGTGACGGCCAGCAACGGCCTGACCCGCACCGCCAACAACCTCGCCCTGGGCGGTACGCTGGCGGCCAACACCGACGTGCCCCTCAACGCCAAAACACTCACCTTCTCGGGCCTGGGCCGCGTGGGCATCGGCACCGCCACCCCCGATGCCTCGGCCGTGCTCGACGTGAGCAGCACCACCCAGGGCCTGCTGCCCCCGCGCCTGAGCACGACCCAGCGCAATGCCATTGCCAACCCGGCGGCGGGCCTCATCGTCTTCAACACCAACACCGGCCTGCTCAACACCTGGGACGGCACCCGGTGGGTGGCGACCCTGACCGACACGACCCCGCCGGGCGGCCTGACGAGCGTGACGTTCGGCTTCACCGCACCGGGCGGGGCGCAAACCTTCACCGTGCCGGCCGACGTGACGACGCTGGGCGTGGATATGGCCGGGGCCGTCGGCGGCCGGTCTGGCAGCAGCACCGGCCAGGGTCTGGGCGGGCGGGTGCAGGCCGCGCTGGCCGTGGTGCCGGGCCAGGTGCTCACCATCCTGGTGGGCGGGGCCGGGGCCCCCAACGCGGGCGGCTACAACGGCGGCGGCTCGGCGGGCAACGGCGGCGGCGGCGGGGGCGGGGCCAGCGACATCCGCACCGGGGGCACGGCCCTGACC
>JANXUO010000208.1 GCA_025356245.1 Hymenobacter sp. | reverse complement strand
CGGGCCAATAGCCCGGCACTGCGCCCAATGTACAAAACACCTTCTACTTCAGCGTAATTCGTTGCACCAGGTCGGCGATGCGTAGGTCGAAATCGCCGGGTTCGAGCACGGGGGTGCCGGTGGGGCCGGCGTAGGCCAGCTCGCGCAGGGGGAGCACGAAGGTCACGGTTTTGGTTTCGCCGGGGCGCAGGGCAATTTTATCGAAGCGGCGGAGGCGGCGCACGTCGGGCGACACTTGGGTAGCGATGAGGTCGGAGGAGAAGAGCTGCACGGCTTCCTGGCCCTCGCGGGTGCCGGTGTTGGTGACTTGCACCGTGATGGTGAGCTGGTCGGCCGCGGTGGGCGCGGGCTTGTCCACGACAAGGTTGCTGTATTTGAAGGTGGTGTAGCTCAGGCCGTGGCCAAACTCGAACTGCGGATTGTAGTCGGCCTCGTAGTTGTACACCCCCTCGCCCTTTTTCTGCTCGTCGGAGTATTTATGAATGTAGGAAATGAGGGCGTTGGGGTAGCGCGGGTAGGTGTAGGGCAGGCGGCCCGAGGGGTTCACGTCGCCAAAAAGCACGTCGGCCAGGGCATCGCCGCCGAAGTTACCGGGCAAGTACGCCTGCACAATGGCCTTCATGGGCTGTTCGAAGCGGCTGATGACGCGCGGCCGGCCCTCGTTCAAAACCAGCACCACGGGCTTGCCGGTGGCGGTAAGGCGCTGGGCCAGCTGGGTCTGCAGTTCGGAGAGGTACAGGTCGTTGAGGTCGCCGGGCTTCTCGACGTAGGAGTTTTCGCCCAGGCAAAGCAACACCACATCGGCCTGCGCAGCGGCGGCCACGGCGGCATCGAACTGGTCGGCGGCTTCGTCGTAGTACTTGCCGTCGGGTTTGAAATTGTAGCTCACGCCGGGCACGTAGCGCACGTTGGCGGCTCCTACTTTCTGCTGCACCGCCGCCAGAATAGTGTGGTATTTAGCGGCGAATTCGGGCGTTTTTTCGCCCTGCCAGGAGTACGACCACGCCCCGTTGAGGGTGCGCATGGAGTTGGCGTTGGGACCGGTGACGAGGACTTTCGTAGTTTTTTTGAGGGGCAACAGGCCGCCTTCGTTGCGGAGCAGGGTAATGGCCTCGGCGGCAGTCTGGTAGGAAGCCCGCTCAAACTCGGCGCTGCCAAACTTGGGGTAATCCTGGGGGTTGGTGACGGGCCGCTCGAAAAGTCCAAGCCGCACTTTTACGCCCAGAATGCGGCGTACGGCATCGTCAATCCGGGCCGGGGGTACCAGCCCCTCCTTTACCAGCTCCACGAGGCTGGTGCAGAAGGCTTCGTACTGGTACGGTATCATGGCCATGTCGAGCCCGGCGTTGATACCCAGGCGAATGGCATCCTTAGAGCTGGTGGCAACGTGGTCGCGGGTGAAGAGGTTTTCGATGTCGGCCCAGTCCGTCACCACCAGCCCTTTAAAGCCCAACTCCTCCTTCAGCAAGGTGGTGAGCAGGGCCTTGTTGGCGTGGGTGGGCACCCCGTTTATCAGGCCCGAGTTGACCATAAGGGTATTGGCCCCGGCCGCCACCGCCGCCCGAAAAGCCGGCAGGTGGTACTCGTAGAGCGACTCGGTGGGGATGTTGGCGTTGGTGCGGTCCTTGCCCGACACGGGTACCTGGTAGCCCAAAAAGTGCTTGATGCAGGCCGCCACGTGCTCGGGGTGGCCAATGTCGTTGCTGCTCCCCTCGTAGCCCTTAATGAGCTGCTGGCCCAGCTCGGCTCCCAGGTAAGGGTCTTCGCCGAAGGTTTCCCACTGCCGGGGCGAGCGCGCGTCGGAGCCCAAATCCAGCACCGGCGAAAAGGCCCACGGGATGGCGCTGGCGCGGGTTTCGTAGGCCGAAATTTCGCCGGCTCGGCGCACCAGGGCGCGGTTGCGGGTAGCGGCCTGGGCTATTTCCTGCGGAAAGAGGGTAGCCCCGGCAGTGTAGGTTTCGCCGTGCACGGCGTCGATGCCGTAGATAACCGGGATTTTTAGGCGCGTTTCGGTGGTGGCCACGGCCTGAATCTGGCTCAGGAGGCCGTACCACACGGCTGGGGTGCGGGCGCGGTTGTTGGCCGCGTTCAGCACCGAGCCCACGTGGTACTTCACCAGGGCATCACGCAACTTGGCCACATCGAGAGCCAACGGCTCGTCGCTGGCAAATCGGGTTTTGCCCTTGGTCACTACGTCAAGGTTAATCTGGGCCATCTGACCCACTTTTTCCTCCAGCGTCATCTGGCCCAGCAGGGCCTCCACGCGCCGGGCCACGTCGGTTTCGGAGGCGGGGGCCGGGGCAAGTTGCGGGACGGTGGCTGCTTTGGCAGGCCGCTTTGGAGCCGATTGTTTTTGGGCCTGGGCGGCCGATAACGAACCCAGCAACAGCAGCGCTGGCAGACAAATACGCATGATGATTTTTTTAGAGCAAATGACGATGCTTGGGGGAGGGAGTACTGCTTATGCTTCGGCCCAAACCAACCTACTCCCCCACGTAAAAAGGCGTGTTGGCCGTGGCCACGTTGTTGTGGCCATCCGAGGCATACAAAAACAGGCGGTACGCGCCCGGCTTGGTGGGGGCCTTGAGGGTGGCCGCGCCGGCCGCGCCAGCGGTGAGCTGGCCGGCAATGGGCTGCGGCCGGCTTTCGCGGTCGCCGCCCACGCTCAGGTCGGTGGTTTCGGGCAGCAGCTCCCAGCGGTAGGTCAGGGGGTCGCGGTCGGGGTCGGCTACGCGGGCCAGCACGGGGTAGGCGCTGCCGGGTTGCAGGCGGATGTTATCGGTGGGCTGCTTGCCATCCAGTAAGAAGGCACTGAGGTGGGGGGCGCGGTTGCCGGGCCACTTGCCCGTCCACAGGTACTGCATCACGTCCAGCACTTCCGACTCTTGCCCGTCTTCGGTGAAGAGGCCGTACCAGGTGGGGGTGCGCTCCTGCTTCTGGCCCCATAAAAACACGTAAGAGCCCAGGCAATGCGCCGCGTCCTTGGGTACCGATGCCTCGTAGCGGGCGCGATAAACGTCGGCTTTCTGCGAGCTGGTTTCTTCTATTGAGGCTTTCCAGGGCGTTTGGGGGCACTCCCAGTGGCCGGTTGGGCCCCACTCGCCCACCAGGTAGGGGCCGGTCCAGCCGCTCTCGCGCACTTCCTGCGGGATGGTGGTGAGGCCGGCGTAGGTGTTCACGGCCAGCAGGTCGAGGTCGGGGCAGCGGGCTTTGAGGAGGGCCACTTCTTTGGCATTGACGCCCGCCAGCACGGTGGTGACGGGGTGGTTGGGGTCGGTGGCGTGAATCATGCGGGCCATGTCGTTCACCGCGTTCCACACCTGGGGGTTGGTGTAGCTCAGGTTTAGTTCGTTGCCGATAGCCCAGACCAGCAGGGCGGGGTTGTCTTTGAATTTCAGCACTTCGGCCCGCATGGCTTCCAGCTGCTTAGCCACCGTTTCGGGGTTGTTATAATCGAAGCCGTGGCGCTCGCGGGCCACGTCGAGGCCCAGCATCACGGTGAGGCCGTTGGCGTTGGCTTCCTTCAGCACGCGGTCGGCGTCGCGGGTATCCCAAGTGCGCACCGAGTTGCCGCCGTAGGCCGCCACGCGCTCGGGGTACTGCCCGCCGCCCGCGCCCTTCACGAAATAAGGCTGCCCCGCCCGCAACAGCTGGTAGCCGCTGGCGGTGTGGCGCACTTCCACTTTGATGGGGCCAGCAGGGGCTTTTTGAATGAGCTGCTGCGCAAAGGCGGCCGACAAGATGGCCACGGGCGCAAGTACGCCCGTTAGGTTAAACAGCTTATTCATAAAAGAGTAGGTTATGGCCAATTTGGGAAATGGAAAGAATTAGGGGAGCGCCGCGGGTGGGTTGCTCCTTCTACTTAGGAGGCAACGGGCCGCCTAGGCCAACGCCACCGGCATCGGCACCTCCCCTACTGCTTGCAGCGTTACCGGCTGGTGCCCGCGCAGGCCGTACCACAAAATGTAGGCGTAGCACAGCACGGGCAGCGTAAAGGCCAGCCGCAGGGCGTGCACCCCCCCACCGCCAGCGGCACTGTCGGCAATCAGCCCAAAAAGCGGTGGCACAATGGCCCCGCCCACAATGGCGGCCGAGAGCAGGCCCGAAGCTTCTTCGGTGTGGCGGCCCAGGCCCGCCACGGCCAGCGTGAAGATGGTCGGAAACATGATGGAGTTCATCAGGCCCACGGCCAGCAGGCTCCACATGGCCAGCGGGCCGCTGCTGTTGACGGAGATGAGCACCAGCACCACCGCGCCGGTAGCGTTGAAGGCCAGCACCCGCCCGGCGCGAAACCGGCTTAGCACGGCGGCCCCCAC
>JANXUO010000625.1 GCA_025356245.1 Hymenobacter sp. | reverse complement strand
AAGGCCAGATTTACGGCTCCGTGGCCGACCCCTACGGCGAACGCGCCCTGCGCCTGGAGTCGCCGGTGAGCGGGTTTGTGATTGGGCTGAACTTCATGCCCGTGGTGAACCAGGGCGATGCGCTGCTGCACGTGGCGGTGGAGGAGGAGTAGCGGAAGGTGTACCGCGAAACTCTGTTTCGCGGTACGGTGTGCCTACGTCAAGAGGCGTACTTTTGCGCTTTGCACCTTCATCGTTTCCAATGAAAAACCCCGTTCAGACTGTCATTAACGCCGTATTGCTCGTAGCTGTCGGCGTTTTATTTTTTCTGCATTTCCGCAGTCCGCAAGCGGTGGCCGTAGTGCCAGCCGCTGTGGCAACCACCACTACTTCAACCGAAACCCCGCTCCCGGCCGAGCCCGCCGTTGTCGAAACGCCGGCCGATACGGCAACCGCCCCGGTCCCGGCTGTGGCCCTGCCCACGGCGCCCGTCACCGAAAAAATTGCTTACGTCGAGTCGAGCAAGCTGCTCGAAGGCTACCAAGGCATGAAGGACGCCCGCCGGGCCTTCGAGGGCAAGGCCAAGGGCTGGGAGCGGCAGAACGCAGCCCTGGTCGGGGCCTTCCGCGCGGCGGTAGAAGATTACCAGAAAAAGGCCCCGGCCATGAGCGCCGAGCTGCGCGCTACCTCCGAGGCCCGGCTGCAACAAATGCAGCAGGAGAGCGGCCAGCAGCAGGAAAAGATAGGCCGCCAGGCCCAGGAGGAAGAAGCCAAGCTCACCCAAACCGTGCTCGGCAGCGTCAACAAGAAGGTGGAAGCCTACGGCAAGGCGCGGGGCTACACGCTCATCCTCATCGCCGCGCCCAGCGGCACCATTGCCTACGGCCGCAAAGACCTGGATATTACGGTGCCCGTGCTGGCGTATTTGAACCAGAACTACCGCAAGTAGGGGTTGTTTCGCACGGAGTTTAGGAGGAGTTGAAAGGAGTTAAAAGGAGTTTTGATGTGATGTCTCTCCTTTTAAACCCCTTTTTCCTCCTCCTAAACTCTGTGCGAAATTGTTTTGGGCGATGCAACCCGCCCGCCCCTCGAACCCCTCTTTCCTGCGATGAAAAAACTCCTGCTGTTCCTGCTTCTGCTTTCATCCAGCTCCCATGCCCAAACCCGCCTCACTTTCAGCGGCTACGTGCGCGACGTGGCTTCGGGCGAGAGCCTGCCGGGCGTGGCGGTGGTGCACCCGGCCGGCGGGCAGGGCACCAACACCAACGCCTTCGGCTTTTACTCGCTGACGCTGCCCGCCGCTGCCGGGGCCGACTCGGTGCGGCTGGTGGTGGTGGCTTTGGGCTACGAGCGGCAGCGCTACGCCGCGCCCGCCACGGGCAGCGTGACGCACGATTTCCGGCTGGCCCCCGCCGCCGCCGAGCTGGCGGGCGTGGAGGTGGTGGCCGAAAAGGAGGAGAAAATCACCCAAAGCACGCGCATGGGCACCATCAATATTCCGGTGGCGCAGCTCAAGCGGGTGCCGGCGCTGTTTGGCGAAGTGGACGTGCTCAAGGTGTTGCAGCTACTGCCGGGGGTGCAGGCCGGGGGCGAGGGCCAGAGCGGCCTGTACGTGCGCGGCGGCTCGCCTGACCAGAACCTGATTTTGCTGGACGGGGCACCGGTGTATAATGCGGCGCACTTATTCGGGTTTTTCTCGGTGTTCAACGCCGATGCGCTCAAAAATGTGGAGCTGATAAAGGGCGGGTTTCCGGCCCGCTACGGCGGGCGGCTCTCGTCGGTGCTCGACATCAGCATGAAAGAGGGCAACATGCAAAAGCTGCACGGCGAAGGGGCCATCGGGCTCATTGCCTCGCGCTTTACGCTGGAAGGGCCGATTAAAAAGGACGTGGCCTCGTTCGTGGTGTCGGCCCGCCGCACGTACCTCGACGTGCTGGCCCAGCCGCTTATCCGGGCGCAAACCAACGGCGTGGCGGCGGGCTACTATTTCTACGACCTCAACGGCAAGCTGAACTGGAAGGTGAGCGAGCGCGACCGCCTCTTTCTGAGCGGCTACCTGGGGCGCGACAAGTTTTACGTGGACGATAATTCCGACAAGGGCAAGGACACGTACTCGCGCCAGAACAGCAGCCTGGGCTGGGGCAACCGCACGGCCAGCCTGCGCTGGAACCGGGTGCTCAACGACCGGCTTTTTGCCAATACCCACCTCATTTACACCCGCTACCAGTTTGACGTGGGCGTGGCGCAAAACGAGCGCAGCCGCAACAGCAGCGGCGGGCTGGAAGACCGCAACTTCACCCTCGACTACTTTTCTAATATTCAGGATTGGAGCCTGAAAACCGATTTGGAGTACGTGCCCAACCCGCGCCACTACGTGCGCTTTGGCGGGCAGTACGTGCTGCACCAGTTTCGGCCGGGGGCGCTGCAAACCACCGCCAGCACCGGCGACCCGCGCGACAACTAGGCGCGGGGCCAGCAGCTTTCGGCCCAGGAAACCGGCCTCTACGCCGAAGACGACTACGCCCTCACCGACCGCCTCAAGCTAAACGCGGGCCTGCGCCTCAACCTGTTTGGGGTGCAGGGCACCACGTACCAATCGCTGGAGCCGCGCCTTTCGGCCCGCTACTCGCTCACCGAAAACTGGGCCCTGAAGGCCGCCTACGCCCGCACCAGCCAGTTTGTGCACCTGCTCACCAACTCGGGCATTGGCCTGCCCACCGACCTGTGGGTGCCCGCCACGGCCGCCGTGGCCCCGCAGCGGGCACAGCAGTTTAGCCTGGGCGCGGCCCGCAACCTGCGCCTGCGCAACGAGAACTACGAGTTGAGCTTCGAAACGTACTACAAGCCCATGCAAAACCTCATCGAGTTTCGGGAAGGGGCTGACTTTGTGGGCACCACCGACGTGAACTGGGAAACCAAAGTCACCAGCGGCCAGGGCTGGGCCTACGGCGGCGAGGTGTTTGTGCAGAAGAAAACCGGCCGCACCACCGGCTGGCTCGGCTACACCCTGGCCTGGAGCACCCGCCGCTTCCCGGACCTGAACCAAGGGGCGATTTACCCCTACAAGTACGACCGCCGGCACGACGTCAAGCTCGTCGTCATCCACCAACTTACGCCCACGCTCTCGCTCTCGGGCACGTTTGTGTACGGCAGCGGCAACGCCGTGACGCTCTCGCAGGGGCGGTTTTCGCTGGGCAGCGCGGGCACCTTCGACGACTACGGCCCGCGCAACTCGTACCGCATGGCCGCCTACCACCGCATCGACCTCGACCTGAGCCACACCAAGAAAAAGCGCTGGGGCGAAGTTGTTAACAGCCTCAGCGTTTATAACGCCTACAACCGCCACAACCCGTACTTCATCTACCTCAGCAGCAACAACGACGACAATACGCTTTCATACAAGCAGGTTTCGTTGTTTCCCATCATTCCGTCGTTCAGCAAGACGTTTAAGTTCTGACCCATGAAGCGTTACTTCCCGCTCTTGTTTCTGCTCCCGCTGCTGCCCCTGGCCGCCTGCGAAACGGCCATCGACGTGCCCGAGCCGCCCCACACGCCGCGCATTGCGCTCAACTACGTACTGACCTCCAACCCGGCCGATACCTCGTTTGCGGCCCTGCTGGCCGAGCAGGTGCTCTACGTGAGCAACAGCCAGCGCGTGTTTGACCGCGGCTACCTGCAAGGCCGCCGCGATGCCACGGTCGAAATCCGCGACGGCAGCGGCGCGGTGGTCGAGCGGTTCCGGCCCACGGCCGAAGACCGGGGCGGCAACTACAGCGCCTACCCCACCGGCCCCGGCTACTACCGGCCCACGCTGGGCCTCGTGCCCCGGCCGGGCACTGCCTACACCCTGCGGGCCACCGTGCCGGGCTTCGAGGCGGCCGAAAGCAACCTCACCTTCCCGGCCCTGCCCCGCGTAACGGGCGGCAGCTACGCCGTGCGCCCCGGCAGCAGCAGCAGCAGCGAGCACCGGGGCCGTCTCACCCTCACCATCCCCGACGACCCCGCCGCCGCCAACTACTACATTGCCTACGCCCAGCTAATTGACGCCCAGGGCCAGCCCCTGGCCTACAGCACCCTCAACGTGGACTACGACAGCCAGAACAGCAGCGCAGGCATCGGGCAGTTTCAACTTTCCAGCCCCCAGCAGCGCTACAGCATCGAGCCCTTTGCCGACACCGGGGCCAACGGTCAGGTCCTCACCCTCAGCGCCGATACCAAGTACTACGACGCCTACTGCCCCGGCGCTCCCGGCAACGCCTGCCCCCCGCCAGCTTTCGTCGAAGTCACCGTCAGCGCCATCACCGCCGACACCTACCAGTTTTACCTCTCGCGCCGCCGCTACTACGACGCCAGCGGCAACCCCTTCGCCGAGCCCGCCCCCCTGGCCAGCAACCTACGCAACGGCTACGGCCTCTTCGGGGCCTCGGCCGATACCAAGTACCGCCTGGCGTTGTAGGAAAAAAGCCCGTTCCTGGCGGGAAGGAGGGCTGCGATGCCGGATGATGCCTGGTGTTTTAGGTATTTGGTTTTAGGTTTTTGGTGTTGGGTTTTTGGTGTTGGGTTTTTGGTGTTGGGTTTTTGGTGTTGGGTTTAATCCCGTCCCAGCCGCGAAGCGGCGCTATTTTGGTAGTTATTGGTTGAGAAAGCGGGTCAAGCCGCAACGCGGCGGCACCTCCCGCCGCGGCCGGGCGCAACGCAGGCACCAAGAGGTGTCGCCGCGTTGCGGCTGGGTTGTTCTCGTACGGAATAACTATTAACATAGCGCCGCTTCGCGGCTGGGACGGGATTAAACCCAACACCCAACACCCAACACCCAATATCTTCTGGTTTTCGTCCGCTCCGGCACACGTCCTGCGGACCAACGCAGGCAAACAGGCCATTAAACCTCCTTCCCCCAGCACCATCCAACCGCCGTTCCGTGTTTCACTTCAAACGCCGCTTTCGGGTGGTTTTCCACATGAAGCCTTCTGCCTGGATTTTTGCTTTTGCCCTGGCCGTGCTGCTGGGCCGCGCGGTGCCCGCCTCGGCGCAGGTGGTGGTGTCGGGCCGCTTTGGCCGGGGCTGGGGTTGCCCGCCGCCCCGGGCCTACTACGGCTACGGCCCGCGCTACTACTACGCCCCGGTCCCGGTGGTTGTCGTGGCCCCGCCGCCCGTGGTGGTGTACCCCGCGCCCTATTACGCGCCGCCCCGCTACTACGGTTGGCGTGGCCGGGGCGGACGCGGTGGCCGCCGCTGGTGAGTAGCCAAACAAAAATGCCCTTCCAGATTACTGGAAGGGCGTTTTTGTTGCCAAGAAAAAAGCAATGAGCTACTCGCGCACCACGCGGCGCACGGCGGTGCCCTCGCGGGTGGTCACGCCCAGGGCGTACACGCCGGGGGGCAGGCCGGTCAGGTCGAACACGGTGTGCAGCGCCCCGCCTTGCACGGGGGCCAGGGCCGTGCGTACCAGTTGGCCCAGGGCGTTGCGCAACCCCAGGCGGGCGGGCGGCTGCGGGGCCAGGCCCGCCAGCTCCACGGTAAGCAAACCCACGCTGGGGTTGGGAAACACCGCCAGCCGGGCCGCCAGCGCCCGCGCCTGCTGCGCCGCCGAAAGCGGCCCGAAGGGGTACTCGGTGCGCGAGGCCGTGCAGCCCAAATTGTTGGTGACGGTGAGCGTGACGGCCGTGCCCGGCGGCGGCGCGGCGGCGTAGGTGTGGGGGCCGGGGCTGCGGCCGTCGCTGAAGGTGCCGTCGCCCCAGGCCCAGCGCCAGGCCACGAGCACGCCGTAGCGCGGGCCGGGGGTGCTGCTTTCCAGCACCTGCACGGCGGCGGGGCCGGCGGCGGCGGCGGCGAAGTAGGCCGCCGGGGGCCGGGCGCAGAGGTTGGCTTCGTAGGGCACGCCCACGTTGGCAAGGTACGTGGCGTAACACGTTTCGCGGTAAGTTCCGGCAGTGCTTCCAGACCCAGTAAAACCTGTGAGTACGGCCGAGCCATCAGGATGGTTCACCATAGCATCGAAACCTGTAACTTGGCTTTGATAGCGTTGGAGGTAATTCCACCGCAATGTTCCGCCAGCATCGTAGCGGGTAATCATGCCTGCGGCAAGAATTGTCTGATTGGAATTGTAAGCAATCCCGCCGCATAATACGTCTCCGGTGGTTAATGGCTGAAGCAGTTTATAAGTCCAATCGTAATTGAGCGCCCACCGGAGCATCTGCGACCACTGGGGCCGGAACATGCTGTCGAGTTGAAATACCTGCCCTTCTTTGGGTCGGGAACCGGGGGCGCTATTGGGCCGGTAGCGAAAGCCGATGGTGGCGACGCCCCCGTCGGGAGTCAGGCGCAGGCGGGTGCCGATTTCGTCTACCCCCGGTTGGCCGAAGAGGAAGGTGCGCAGCGTGTCGCCAGCCGTGGTGAACTTGCTGGCAAAGTAATCGAGCCGCCCGGTGCTAGGGGCACTTGGTGTGTAGGGGCTGCCGTCGTCGGCGTAGCCCAGGGCCAAGTAGCTGCCGTCGGGGTGGGCCACGAGGCTGAAGACGCTACCGACCTTGCCGTAGCCGCGGCTGCCCACCGGGTGCTCCCAGGCAATGCGCCCGGCAAAGTCTACCTTCACCACGCCGGGCGTGGCGTAGCTCGCGTTGGCGGGCACGCTCGGAAAGGCTTGGCGGTTGGCACAGAACAGGTAGCCGTCACCGGTGCGCAGCAGCCCGCGCGGGGCTCCCACGCGGTCAGCCAGCGCGTAGCCGCGCCGCCAACGCACGACGCCGAGCGTGTCGACGCGCAGCAGCAGCACGGAGTCGCGGTTGAGGGCGCTGCTGGGCGTGGCGATGTAGTCGCAAAGGGCCGTCACAGAATAGTCGGGTTCGAGCACGGCGCCCATGACAAAGACCAGCCCCGTGCCGCGCGGGTGGGTACGGGGCTTCATGAAGCGCACCGTATCGGTATTTCGCTTAGTAATGGCAAGCATCAATCCCGAGTTTTGTGGCCCGCTCCCCGTGTCGTCCGTGCCGCAATGGGTGTAGCGGTGATTGGGCAGGGCGAATGAGAAGTGTTCGCTCACCCCACCAACATTTATTTGGCCACCATCACCTAAATAATGACGAGGCTGCCGACCTTCCGCAACAATTCTAGGCTGGGCCATGGTGTTAGCAGCAAAAAATGCGCTGCTGCCCATAAACCCGGCACACAACGTGCGCCGGGTTATTTTCAGAGACACTAGTTTCATTGCACTAACAGTTGATGGTGAGCCAATGGACGCCCTTCCACTTCGAGGCTGTAGTGGTAGGCACCGGGGGGCAGCTTTTCCAGCCGCAGGTCCACCGTGTGTTCGCCCGCGTTCAGGGCCTGGCGCAGCCACACCCGTCCGCTAAACGTGTCGCGCACCACCAGTTCGC
>JANXUO010000016.1 GCA_025356245.1 Hymenobacter sp. | reverse complement strand
TTCAATTTCAGGGCGGCCAGCCGGCCTTTGCCGGCGCGGTGGGCGACGTGGGCACCACGTCCTTCTTCCCTTCCAAAAACCTCGGCGGACTGGGCGATGGCGGGGCGCTCATCACGCACGACGCGACCCGCGCCGCCCTCCTCCAGCAGCTCGCCAACCACGGGCAGAGCCAGAAATACCACCACCAGCACATCGGCCTCAACTCCCGCCTCGACACCCTGCAAGCCGCCCTGCTGCGTGTGAAGCTGCGGCAGCTGCCCGCCAACACGGCCGCCCGCCAGGCCGTGGCCGCCCGCTACGACGCGGCGCTGGCCAACGTGCCGGGCATCAGCATTCCGGCCCGCGATGCGCGTAGCAGCCACGTTTTTCATCAGTACACCGTGCAGGTGGCGGAGGCTGGTCGGCGCGATGCGCTGCAATTGTTCCTCCGAAAGTGCGGCGTGCCCACCATGATTTACTACCCGCTGCCGGTACACGCGCAGCCGGCCTATGCCTATCTGGGCTACCGGGCGGGGCAGTTTCCGGTGGCCGAACGGCTGTGCGGGACGGTGCTCTCGCTGCCCATGCACCCGCTGCTGATGGCGGAGCAGGTGACGTATATTCTAGATACACTAAATCAATTTTTCGCACAGAGTTCACATGGTTCACAGAGTTAGAAGGGTCTGTACTCCAAAACTCTGTGCAACTCGGTGAACTCTGTGCGAAATTCTTTCATGCAAACGCCCTCCTCAACGCCTGTTCGTTTTGCCATTTGCGGCGTGGGCCACATTGGCCGCCGCCACGCCGCGCTAATTTCGCGCCACGCGGGAGCCGAACTAACCGCGCTGATTGACGTGCGCGCCGACCTCCAGACCGGCCTGACCACCGAGTTTCCGGGCGTGCCCTTCTTCGCTTCGCTCGAAGAATACCTGCAAAATGGCCCGGCCGCCGACGTGCTTACCGTTGCTACGCCCAACGGCTGCCACGCCCCGCAGGCGGTAGCCGGCCTGCGCCACGGCCTGCACGTCGTCGTCGAGAAGCCCATTGCACTGCACAAGGCCGATGCCGAAACCATCGTGCACACGGCGCTGCAAACGGGCAAGCTGGTGTTTGGGGTGATGCAAAACCGCTACTCGCCCCCCGCCGCCTGGCTGAAGCAAGTGTACGACGAAGGCCGCCTGGGCCAGGTGTTTCTGGTGCAGTTGAACTGCTTCTGGAACCGCGATGCCCGCTACTACCGGCCCGGCGGCTGGAAGGGCACGCAGGCGCTGGACGGCGGCACGCTGTTCACGCAGTTCAGCCATTTTGTCGATTTACTGTACTGGGTGTTCGGCGACATCGCCAACATTTCGGCCCGCTTCCGCGACTTCACCCACAAAGGCCTGACCGAGTTTGAGGACAGCGGCCTCGTCACCTTCGACCTGCTGCGCGGCGGCAGCGGCACGCTCAGCTACAGCACCGCCGTGTGGGACCGCAACCTCGAAAGCAGTCTCACCGTGGTGGCCGAGCGCGGCAGCCTGCGCATAGGGGGCCAGTACATGGATAAAGTGGAGTATTGCCACCTCGAAGATTACCAGATGCCGGAATTAGCGCCCACCAACGCCGCCAACGACTACGGCCCCTTCCAAGGCTCGGCCGCCAACCACGTCCAGGTTATCGAAAACGTGGTGGATACCGTGCAACGGCGCAGCTTTGCCACGACGAATGCGCTGGAAGGGCTGAAAGTAGTGGAAATAATTGAGCGGATTTACGCGCTGCGCTAGCTATTTGAGACGCTTAGCAGCGAATGCGTCATCGAACTAGCTGAAATAGCCACAGTTCTTCACCAGTTCTGCGTAATCAAGCTTTGCGCACACGGCTTCGCAGTCATTTTCGGAGTATTCAATACCGCGTTTGCCTTTGCGGGAAGCTTCCTGTAGCTTCCCTTTGGGGTCCATAATACGCATAGGGTCGGCCTGGGGCCTGCACGCACACTTAAACATGTCGTTGAATGGCTCGATGTGTGCCATAATCAGCGCCTCAAATTCATAGATATGCAGCAAGAAAACACCGTTGCTATCGATGCAGGCATTGATGTCGTCAAACTCCTTTTGCCGCTTTTTTTGTTGGGTAACATCGGAAGCCAGTGCATCCAGGTCGCGGGTAAATACAGCCATATCCAGCCGCTCATCGGCGTAGGCATCGGGTAACATGCGGAGTGCTTTCAAGCCAGAAATCTTGTCCGCTTTCAGGTTTTTGAGCAAGGGGAACATTTGGATGCGACCGCCATACTTCTTTTGAAGCAACACTCTCAGGGCTGCCGTATCGTTCGGAGACTCGCCCAACAGCCCAACCCGCACCGGATTTCGTTTTTTGATAGCCATTACCAGCAGGCGGAATTAGTTATTGCTTTCTAAGCTGCTGTAGAGCCAATAGTCGCTCAAATACAGCCCTTCTTTCGCCATAAACTTTTTCGCCGTGGCAATCTTAGCTTTTGTCAGCTTACGAAACTGCGTACCCTTTTTCTCATCTAACTCGCAGATGGTGATGCGGTCCAGTTCGTCTTCGTTCAACATATCCAGCACCTGCGGCGAGTGCGTAGTGATGATAAGCTGATGC
>JANXUO010000592.1 GCA_025356245.1 Hymenobacter sp. | reverse complement strand
GTGGGCAGGGCAATGGCCTCGTCGAGGGCGTTGGTGTGCAGGCTTTGGGTGCCACCGAGTACCGCCGCCAGGGCCTCGACGGTGGTGCGGGCCACGTTATTGAAGGGGTCCTGCTCGGTGAGGGAGTAGCCCGAGGTTTGGCAGTGGGTGCGCAGGGCCAGGCTTTTGGGGTTCTGGGGGTTGAACTGGGTGAGGAGTTTCGCCCACAGCAAACGGCCGGCCCGCAGCTTGGCAATTTCGGTGAAGTGGTGCATGCCCACGGCCCAGAAAAAGGACAGGCGCGGGGCAAAATCATCAATCTTGAGGCCCACCGCCAGGCCGGCCCGCACGTATTCGAGGCCGTCGGCGAGGGTGTAGGCCAGCTCCAGCTCGGCGGTGGCGCCGGCCTCCTGCATGTGGTAGCCCGAGATGGAGATGGAGTTGAATTTGGGCATGAAGGCCGCCGTGTAGGCAAAAATGTCGGCGATGATGCGCAGGCTCGGCCCCGGCGGGTAGATGTAGGTGTTGCGGACCATGAACTCCTTCAGAATGTCGTTCTGGATGGTGCCGGACAGGGTTGAGGGCGGCACGCCCTGCTCCTCGGCCGCCACAATGTAAAAGGCCAGGATGGGCAGCACAGCCCCGTTCATGGTCATCGACACCGACATGACGTCCAGCGGAATCTGGTCAAACAGGATTTTCATGTCCTCCACCGAGTCGATGGCCACGCCGGCCTTGCCCACGTCGCCCTGCACGCGGGGGTGGTCGGAGTCGTAGCCCCGGTGGGTGGCCAGGTCGAAGGCCACGCTCAGCCCTTTTTGCCCCCCGGCCAGGTTGCGCCGGTAAAACGCATTGCTGGCCTCGGCCGTCGAAAAGCCCGCGTACTGCCTTATCGTCCACGGGTTTTGGGTGTACATCGACGCGTAGGGTCCGCGCAGAAACGGGGCCACGCCCGCCCCGAAGCCCAGGTGGTCGAGGTGCGCGGCGGGGTTTTCCGGGGCCGGGGTGGGGGTACGGTAGGGGATGGTCGTAAAATCGGGTTTCATTATCTTGAATGTTGAATGTTGAGGGTTGAATATTAAATGCTGCGTTGAGCAAGAGGTGAGTGCCTAAGCATTCAACATTTAACATTTAGCATTCAACATTTCAAATTTACCGTCCCTGCAAATAAGTCAGTACGTCCTCGGTGTTGTAGCCTTTGACGGCGAACTCCTTGAGGCCGAAGACGCGGGCGGCTTCCTGCAAGGTGGCCAAATCGGTGGTGAGCAGGGCGGGGGGGACGAAGGTGTCGTCCGTCACCGGAAGTTGCAGAATGGTGCGGGCCATGCGCTGAAACTGCTCGGGGGTGGCGTACATGAGCACCGCCGCCTCGGCCGACGAGAAGAGCAGCGACAGCGTGCCCTCGGGGTGGCTTTGGCGCAGCTCGGCGTGCTCGGTGTTGGGCAGCGAGCGCAAGAACTCGTCTTCAATCTGCTCGATGGTGCCTGCGCCCAGCAGCACGAGGGCGGCGTTTTTTGTTTGCTTGGCGCGGCGCTCGAAGTGCAGGGCCGTGGCCAGCCGCAGCACCTCCGAGGGGTAGGCGGCGCGGGTGGTGTCGAAGCCCGCCGAGCGTAGCAGCGCTTTGGGGTTGTAGCTAAAGGTTTCGCGCGGGTTCTGAAAGCGGTTGGTGCCCACCACCACTTCCTTGCCGGTGGCGATGCGCCGGAACGTATCGGCGGCCGAGGCTTTGAGCAGCTCGCTCACGCGGGGGCGCACCGTGGGCTGCCCCCCGGCGGCCTCCAGCTCCTGAAACAAGCCCCAAGCGGTGCGGGCCAGCGCGTCGGTTAGGGTTTCGAGGAAGTACGAGCCGGCGGCGGGGTCGTGCACCTGGGCCAGGCCGGCCTCTTCGCGCAGCAGCAGGGGCAGGTTGCGGGCCAGGCGGCGCGAAAACTCGGTGGGCTCCTGAAACACGCAATCGTAGGCGGCCACGCTGAGCGAGTCGGCCCCGCCCAGCACGGCGCTCATGGCTTCGGTGGTGTGCCGCAGCAGGTTGGTGTGCGGGTCGAGGGTGGTGCGGTGCCAGCTGGAGGTGGCCGTGTGAATGTAGAGGTGGGCGTGAGCACCGTCGTTGGTCAGCCCAAACCCCTCACGCAGCGTGGCCCAGAGCCGCCGCGCCGCCCGAAACTTGGCCAGCTCCGGAAAGTAGCTGGTGCCCACGGCCAGGTGCAGGTGCAGGGCAGCGGCCACCTCGGGCAGGCTGGGGCCGTCGGCCTCGTCGGGCAGGCCGTCGAGCAGGGCCGTGGCCACGCTCAGGCTAAAGGCCAGCTCCTGCGATGGGGTGCCGCCGTGGTTGCCATAGTAAGTCCCGTTCACGGACAAGGCCCGAAAATCGGGCCAGCCCCTGGCCAGCCGCACGCAGCGCCGCAGCGGCTCGCGAAACTGCTCCACGGCGGCGGTGTCGGCCATTACATCGGGCACAAACCGCAGGAAGCCCCGCAACGCTGCGTCCGGCACCAGGGCGGCCAGGCGGCCCAGAAACGCGTCGGGCGCGGCCAGCACGGTGTAGCCCACAAAGGTGGTGGCCAGCGGCAACAGCTCGGCCAGGTAATCGAAGTCGAAGGCTTCGGGGTTGCCGTTCAGCTCGAAGTGAATGCCGTCGGCCCCGCGTTGCAGCGCGTCGGCGGCGTGCAGAATCTGGGCGCGGCCGTCGGGCGCGGTCACGGGCACGGCCAGGGCGGGCACGTTGCGCCAGGGCGCGGGCGGGGCGGGCAGGGGCGCGGGCGGGCCACCGAGGGCGTCCCAGGCTTCGCGGTGGTAAAAGGGTTCGAGGGCAAAGCCGTCGGGCAGTTGCCAGCGCAGGGCGGCGGGGTCGGCGCCCTTTAGCTCGCGGGCCAGCCGGGCCTGCCACTCGGCGGTGCTCACGGCAGGAAACTCAGTGAAAGAAACGGGCATAGCGGATAAGCGGGCGGACGCAGCAAAAAAGACGGGCCGGGCCCCCGCCCCAATTCGCCCGAAAGATACCGCCGCCAAGGCCGTAGCTTTGCGGGGTGCGCGTATTTGCTGCTGTAATGACTAACAAGCTGACTTTATTCCTGGCCCTTGTGCTTGGCCTGGGTGCCACGGCGGCCCACGCCCAGGCCGATTTCCGCCCGGGCTACGTGGTATTGCCCAGCGGCGATACCCTGCGCGGGGAGGTAGACTACCGGGGCATTCGGCGTAACAGCCAACTGTGCCAGTTTCGGCTGCTTACCGCCGGGGCCAACGTGCAGGTTTTGCGGCCCAATGCTTTGCGGGGCTTCGGCTACGCGGGCAGCCTCGTGTATCGCAGCCGCCTCACGCCCCAGGCCGACAGCGCCGAGCGGCCCCGGCCCGCTCGCCTATTTTTCCTGCAAGTGCTGGTAGATGGCCTCGCTACCCTTTACACTCGCCGCGACAATAACAACGGCGAAACCCGCTACTACCTCCAAGGCACCGCCTCCGCCGTACAGGAATTGGCCTACCGGCGCGAAGAAGTGATTACGGTCACCCAGCGCTATTACCGCGACGTCAATACTTACCGGGGTACGCTTGCCACGGCTTTTGCTGACTGTCCAGCCGTATTGCCCGCCGTGGCAGCCACCCCCTTCAAAGAGTCGGCCTTGGTGGCCGTAGTGCAGCGCTACAACAACTGCCGACAGCCAAGCAGCGTGGCGGTACGCCCAGTGCGCAAAAAGGGACAGCTTTCGCTGGGGGTGTTGGCGGGCATGCAAACCAGCCAGTTGGTGTTTCGGGGTGATATCAACCAGACGGCAGGCAACTTTCGCGGCCGCCCGGCCCCCGAGTTGGGCCTGTCGCTGCACTTCATCAGTCCCATGCTCAGCGAAAAGCTGATGCTGCGCGTGGAAGCGCTTTACGCCTCGCAATCCTATGAAGACGAGTACGTGTACTCGTCCCTATTTACGCCTCTAACCTCTTACCAAGTACGCACCGAAACCTCTTACCTGCGGGTACCGCTATTGTTGCGCTACACACTTCCCAAGGGCAAAGTGCGGCCGTTTGTGGAAATTGGTTACGTTATGAGTCCCGCCTTGCGCGTTTCCATCGAGCAGCGCTCGCGCATTGTGGGGGCTCGGGTGTCGGAGTACGATGCCTGGCACAACCCCTACACTGTCACGCCCGTCACCTTCGAGCAGGGCGGGCTGCTGGGCGTGGGGGTGCAGATAAATGGCCCCGGTAGTCGGCTGGTGTCGCTCATCGGCCGTGTCGAACGCAGCTCGGGCTATTACTCGGCCTCTAGCTTCGACAATTACGTGTGGCGTTACCACTTGCTTTTAGGCATTAACCTTACCAAATGACCCGTTTCCGTCCTTTTGTTGCAGTTGTCGGCGTGGCCCTGGCCCTGTTGCCCGCCTGCCAGCGTGCGCCCTACCACGCCACGGCCCATCTGGCCCCCACCACGGCCCGCCCGGTGGCCAAAACCATCGCCGACGACCCCGCCGCCGCCGCCCTCATCGCACCCTACCACGACAAGGTGACGGCCCAGATGACCGAGGTGCTGGGCACCGCCCCGGCCGGTCTGGCCAAAAACCCCGGCGAGTCGCCGCTCATCAACTTTGTGGGCGACTTGCAGCGCCAACGCGCCGCCGCCGCGCTGGGCCAGCCCGTGCCGCTCGGCGTCATCACCAACGGCGGCCTGCGGGCGGGCTTCGCGCCGGGGCCGGTCACGCTAGGGTCGGTATTCGAGCTGATGCCGTTTGAGAACGAGCTGGTGGTGCTCGATGCGCCCGGCGAGGCCGTGCAGCAGCTGTTTATCTTCGCCGCCCGCATCAAAATGCCCGTTTCGGGCGCCACCTACACCGTCACCTTCGACGGCCAGCCTTCCGAAATTCGCATCGGCGACCAAGCCTTCGACCCCAACCAGGAACGCCTCTGGCCCATCGCCATCAGCGACTACCTGGCCTCGGGCGGCGACAACATGGTGTTCTTTAAAGCCCTGCCCCAGCGCCGCACCGGCGTGCTGCTCCGCACCGCCATCGCCGACCACATCCGCCAGCTCACCAAAGCCGGCAAGCCCGTCGAAGCCAGGGTAGAAGGCCGGGTGAAAGCCAATTAGATTATGATTGTCTCCATTGACACAAGGCAAATTACCGACCTCTTAAGCTTTCACAAGTTGTTCGCCAAGACTTTTGGTTTTTTCAGCGGCTACGGCAACAACATGGACGCTTTGACAGACTGTATGAGTGGATTAGATGACAGAAGTGACGTGAGATTATCCGAAATAGGTTGTGCAGTGGGTGAAGTAGTGGTGTTAAACTTGGAGCATGTGGCTGATTTTTCCATGCACCAAGAGCTCATTTTTCAGGAGTTTCTTGCTTGCGTTGCGTTCGTGAACTGGCGAAGAATTGAGCGAGGAGAGGAAGCCATCTTGGCACTTTCATACTACAAATAGTTTTTTCACTGAATTTTTTCATCGGTACAATTATGAAACGTCGCGAATTTCTCCGTAATTCTTTGCTGGGCACGGCCAGTTTTTCTGTGCTGGCCAATTTGGGGGCAATTGCCGCGCCTGGCGGTATGTCCAAAAAAGCTCCGCTGCGCCTCACCATTCTGCATACCAACGATATGCACTCGCGCATCGAGCCCTTCCCCGACAACGGCGGGCAGTGGGCCAACCTCGGCGGCATGGCGCGGCGGGCGGCGCTCATCAAGGAAGTGCGGGCGCAGGAGTCCAACGTGCTGTTGCTCGACTCGGGCGATATTTTCCAAGGCACGCCGTACTTCAACTTCTTCGGCGGCGAGCTCGAATACAAGCTCATGACCCAAATGGGCTACGACGCCAG
>JANXUO010000618.1 GCA_025356245.1 Hymenobacter sp. | reverse complement strand
CCGTGGGGGTGCCGGGGCACACCGTGGCCGAGGCCGCCGCCGGGGCCAGGAAGAACGTGGGGCCGCTGTTGCCCTCAATGGTAAAGTTCTGGTTCGAGATGTCGAAGAAAACATTGCCGCTGGCGCGTACCATCACGCGGGCCGTGGTGCTGGCCGGGGCGCCCAGGGGCACGGTAATGGTCTGGGTGCCGTCGTTGGGGGTGGCGGCCAGCAGGGTGGTGGGGTAGGTGTTGCCGCCGTCGGTCGAGAGCAGCAGGTCCACGTTGGCGGCGCTTACCGGGGCCTGGTCGGTGCCAGCCACGTTCCACGTCACCTGGGCCGGAGCCCCGGCCTGCCAGATGATGTTGCTGGTGTTGGGCTGCGTCACCACGAGCGGGCCGGAGTTGCCGTCCACCGTCACCCGCGCCGTGCCGTAGTCCACGCCGCCGCCGCCCGAGCGGTTGTCGCGGGCAATAAAGCGGAAGTTCATGACGCGGCTGTAGGTGGGCAGGCGCTCGCCAAAGGTCTGGACGTTGCGCTGGATGTCGCTCAGTTGCGGGAAGTAGCGCGTAGGCGAGGTGCTGGGCAGGAACGGCCGGAAAATGGGCTGGTCGCCGGTGGGCGCCCCAATCGGGGTCGAGGCATTCTGCTTATCAAACTCTTCCCACTCGTAGGTAAGGGGGTCGCCATCGGCATCGGTAGCCGAGCCGGTGAGGGCAAACGGCGTGTTTTTGGGAATGGTGTACGAGCCCGTGTTGCCGGCTACCGGCGGGGTGTTGTTGGTGGGCGTACGCTGGGCGCAACCTAACGCCGAGCCGTTGATAAGGGTGAGCACTTCATCGAAGCTCACCGAGTGGAAGGTGTCGATGCTGTGCTGGTCAAGGTCCTCGGGCGAGCAAATGCCGGCGTAGGCCATGATGGTGATGCCACTGCCGGGCTCGTAGGCCGTGCTGGCGCTCCGGGTGCCGCCGCCGCAGTTACCGGTGGTGCCGTTAAAGGTGTGGTTGCAGTTGAACTGGTGCCCCATTTCGTGGGCCACGTAGTCGATGTCGAACGAGTCGCCCACCGGCTGGGGCGAGCCCGTCACGCCGCTGGCCTTACCGCGAGGACCACCGGGGCCTTGCGTTGTGGCTACACATACCGAAGGGCGTTGGGCAATGCCGCCGCCGCCAGTGCTGAAAACGTGGCCAATGTCGTAGTTGGCATTGCCGATGATGCGGTCTACATTCTGTTGGTTTTGGCTCAGCATAGCACCGCCGCTGGCGTCGGTGTACACCGGGTTGGGCACGTTGGGGCCGTTACGCACAAAATCGAGCAAGTTGTTGTTGGGCACTAGCACCATCCGCACGGCAAGCTCTTTTTCGTACACGCCGTTCACGCGGTTCATCGACGTGACTTTGGCGGCGGCCACGGCCGTGGCCGTGCCGCCTACTGCCGCAGCGTACTCATACGAGTTAGCCAGCGCCAGGCGGTACGTTTTCAGAATAGTGCCGTTGCTCTGCCGCAAAGCTGTGGGCAGGGCAGGCGTGGCCACGCCGGGCGTAGCCACACTCATCGGGTCTTGTTCGCACACGAAGCTTTGCTTCTTCATGGCATCGCGCGAGAACACGAGGTGGTTCACGGTGTTGCCCCAGCGCACGGCGGGGTCGATGAAGTAGCGCCCGTGCAGGCCGCTCACCATCGCGTGAAAACCCGCCGGGGTTACGTCGAGGCGGGCAATGGCCGACGGGTCTTCGATGCCCTGGCCCTGATAGGTTTGGATATCGGGGTACTTGGCGGCCAGCTGCGGGGCCATCACCGTTACTTGCGAAATGCGGAAGCGCTCGGTGCTGCCGTTGGGCGTGGGCAACGTAATAACCACCGTGGAGTGGCGCACGCCGGCGCCGTTCTCGGCCGGGGCTGCCAGCAAGGCGGCCCGCATGGCGGGCAGCTGGATGCTGATGGCGCGGTAGCTCGTAAGCTGGGCCGTGTAGGCCGTGGCGGCGGCGGGCAGTTCGGGGTTGTCGCGCCAGAGCACGGCCTGGGCCGAAGCCGCGAGCGACGTGCCCAGGCTCAGCAGGCCGGCGAAACCGGCCAGCCGCCAGCCGCGCTGGCCAAATGGTAATATTGAAAGCATGAAGGTGGGGGAGGGGGGTTAAAAGTAAAACCGAAGTTTAAGGGTCTAAAAGTAAGAATTTTTCGCCGAAATATTCGTGAGGTACCGGCTGGGGCGTTGGTCGGTTCGGCCGTTGACGCGCCCAGCGTCAGGTACAGGTCATTACTGTGGTCCGCTGATGCCAGTACTTGATTGCCTTAGCTGTGGGCGGCCGGGCAAAGTTCCGGGGATAAATTCTTTTTCAAAAAAACCCCACCCCACCAGCCGCAACAAAAAGCTGAAGGGGTGGGGAGCGTCTGTGGTGAGGTGCCGGCACTTGGGCGAATAAGCAGCCCGGCGGTATCGTCCGGCAATCAACGTTGCTTGGGCAGCCGCAGCTGGAAGCCGAGGCTGGGCACAAACGTGACCCCGCTTAGGTGGGTGCTGGCCCCGTTCAACAGGGCGTAATCGCCGTAATTCTGGTAAAAAACCGACAGCGCCGGCACCACATAAAAGTAGCGGTAGCCCAGCTTGAGGTTGACGAACGTGCCGAACGACGAGAAATTGCGGCTCTGGCTGGGCAGCTCGGGCACCTTCACGTTGCTGGGCAGGTACACGTTGGTAGGCGCAAAGCCGTAGCGTACCCAGCTGTGCCCGTACACCAGCCCGTAACTGATGGCCCCAATCTCCTCCTCGGGCCCAAAGCTTTGGCTGAAGGTGAGCGGAATGAGCAAATCGTTGCGGCTGCCGCTGAAATTGAGCGACGACTGAATATCATTCAAAAAAGGCAGGCTGGGCAGGTTGGCCCGCTGGGTAGCAAATTGCAGCCCCAGGCTGGCGTAGGTGGTGCCACTGGCCGCCCCGGCGCCGGGGTTTTCCACGGTGCCGGTGGGCCCCAGCAGTTGGTACTGCACGTCAAACACGTGCGAGCCAAACGTGTACTTGTATCCCGCATCGAGCCGGGGTACCACGCCGTAGCGAATAAAAATGTCCGACGTAGGCTGCACCGGGTCAACCATATAGGCAATGGCAGCAGCTTGCAGGTCGTCGATGGCCGGCGAGTAATCGACGCGCGGCTGGCCGGCTACCTGGCTGGCGGCGGTTTTGACGGCACTGCCCGCCTTGCCCAGCGGGGCCGTGGCCAGGTTGAAGCCCACATTGTAACCGCCCCGAAATTCGCCCTGGGGCGTCACCTTGCCGGAGGTGGTGATGGCGCGCGGGGCCGAGCAAGCCGTGGCCAGCAGCAGGGCTGCGGCGCCGAAAGGAAGTAGCAAACGATGATTCATGGTGCAAAAATGGGGGTGTGGCCGGGCATTATCGAAAACCGGGCCGATGTGCGCGCCGGGAACCCCGGCCCGGCCCCGGCAGTTGCGCCAGCGCCGGGCTGCCCGGCCGCGCCTGCTGGCTCAGGCATATTATTTTAATGATATATTTAGACTATGCTGCTATTTTTTCTCTGGTTGATGACGCTGCTGGGCAACCTGTCTGGGACGCCCGTGCCCAAGGCCACGGTATACGTATTTCTAGCTGATACCTGCCCCATCAGCCAGCGGGCGGCCGTGACGGTGCGGGAGCTTTATTTCCGGTATTCTAATCAGGGCGTGGGATTTGGAGGCATTTTTCCGAGCGCAGCCACCACTGACGCCGACCTCGCCGCCTTTGCCAAAACCTACCGGATGCCCTTTGTGCTGAGCCGTGACCGCGACCACCGGCTCACGCGCCGCTGGCAGGCCCGTGTCACGCCCGAAGCGGTGGTGCTGGCCGCCGACGGCCGCACCATCCTTTATCGGGGCCGAATTGACGATGCCTTTGCTGGCCTAGGCAAGCCCCGCGCCGTGGTGCAGCACCACGAGTTGAGCGATGCCTTGGCCGCCGTGGTGGCCGGGCAACCGGTGGCCGTGCCGCAAACAGAGCCAGTAGGTTGCTTCATCGAACCGCTAATGACAAGGTGATTTTTTCTGATTAATTGGAGTCAACTCTGCGAAACTCTTTTTAACTACCTTTAAGCTCTGCTGCTAAAAAAAACCAAGCATGAAAAAACTCTTCTTACTCCTCGTGCTCGCCCCTGCCGTGCAGGCGCAAACGGTGCCAACCTTCAGCCAGGACATAGCGCCGCTGATATTTCAGCACTGCACCAGTTGCCACCGCGTCGGCGAGGTAGCCCCGTTTTCGCTCACAAATTACGCCGAGGTCAGCAGCCACGGTCAAACCATTAAGGCGGTGACGGCCAGCCACTACATGCCGCCCTGGAAGCCCGACCCGCGCTACCGGCACTACCTGTACGAAAACACCCTGACGGCCGCCGAAATTACGCTGCTTCGTACTTGGGTGGATGGCGGAATGCCGCCCGGTAATCCTGCCCTCACGCCGCCGCTGCCGGTATATCCCGCTGGCTCGCAGTTGGGTACGCCCGATTTAGTGGTGCCCATGCGCCAGAAATTCACCCACCAGGGCAACGGCCAGGACATGTACCGGGTGTTTGTGCTGCCCGTCAACCTGCCCGCCGACCGCGACGTGGCGGCCATCGAATTCCGGGCCGGCAACAAGCGCATCGTGCACCACGCCATCATCGGGATGGACACCACGGCCCAGGCGGCGGCCCTCGACGCGGCCGACCCCGGCTACGGCTACACCCAGTTTGGTGGGTTTGGGTTTACGCCCCTCGAAACCAACTTTGCGGGCTGGGTGCCGGGGGCGCAGGCCCGGTTTTACCCGGCCGGGCTGGGCAAGCGGCTCTACCGCCGGGCCTCGCTGCTGGTGCTGGTGCATTACGGTCCGGCGTTCACTACCCAAACCGACTCCTCGGTCATCAACATCTTTTTTGCCCGCAGCCCCGTCACGCGGGCCGTGCGGACGGTGCCCGCCATCTCGCCGTTTGCGCTCACCAACGGCCCGTTCACCATTCCGGCCGGGCAGGTCGTCACCTTTCACGCCAGCCAACTGATACCCGTCGAGGCCAGCTTTTTGAGCGTGCTGCCGCACAGCCACCTGCTGGCCCGCCGCTGGAAAATATGGGCCGTGAAGCCCAACGGCGACACCATTCGTCTGGTCAAAATCGGCGACTGGGATTTCCGCTGGCAGGGCAACTACCGCTTCCCCAGCATTGTGCGGGTACCCGCCGGCTCGCGCCTCGAAGCCGACATCACCTACGACAACACGGCCCAGAACTTCGCCAACCCCAGCAGCCCGCCCCGCACCGTGAGTTGGGGCGAAAGCACCACCGACGAAATGGTGCTGGCCTATTTCGACCTGGTGCCCTACCGCCCCGGCGACGAAAACATTGTGCTGGCCACGGCACCCGCCACCGTGCCCACGCCCAACGCCCGCCTCGGCCTGACGGTGTTTCCCAACCCGGCAGCGGCCCTGGCCACTGCTGCTTTCGAGCTGCCCCGCGCCGCCGCCGCCACCCTCACCTTGCTCGACGAAACCGGCCGCACCGTGCGTACCCTGGCCCTGGCGCGGGCCACGCCCACCGGCCCCCAGCGCTGGCCGGTACCCCTCGACAAGCTCCCCGCCGGCCTGTATTTTCTGCGCCTGGAGGCTGACGGCAGCAGCCAGACGGAAAAGTTAGTGGTCCAGTAGCAATAGCGCGGACTGCCAAGTTCGCGCTACTGCTTGTAGCGGTCCATCGGCCAGCAATACGCCTGCATCTTTGCGGCATGAATATTCTTTATGGTGTTCCCGGCGAGGGCTTGGGCCACGCTACCCGCAGCAAGGTTGTCATTGCCCACCTGTTGGCCCAGGGCCACGAGGTGCGCGTCGTGAGCAGCAGCCGTGCCCATACCATGCTGGCCGCAGCTTTTCCGGACCGGGTGCTCGAAATCAGGGGCTTCCACTTGGCCTACCGGGGCTTGGCCGTGAGCCGCTTACGCACGGCCAGGCTTACGCTGCGTACCGCCCCGCAAGACTTGGCCATCAACTTCCGCCAGTACCTGAGCTTGCTCGGAGGCTTCACGCCCGAAGTAGTCATTTCCGATT
>JANXUO010000567.1 GCA_025356245.1 Hymenobacter sp. | reverse complement strand
CTGGTGGCCAACCGCATCGTAATTGGCGAGCGGCTGCCGACGGTGACGCGCGCCCTCACCTTCAAGTGCACCGCCCGCGACCAGCACCGCAGCCCCGTGGGCATAATTGGCGGCGTCAGCAGCAGCGACTCGCTGAAGCTGCTGGTGACGCGCACGGCTGGCCCTTTTGCCGTGACGGCCCCCAACACGGCCCTCACCTGGGCCGGCGGCAGCACCCAAACCGTGACCTGGGCCGTGGCCGGCACCGACGCCAACGGCGTGAGCTGCGCCACCGTGAATATCCGCCTCAGCACCGACGGCGGCCTGACGTACCCCACGGCCATGGCCCTGGGGGTGCCCAACGCGGGCACGGCCACCGTGCAGGTGCCCAGCGCGGCCAGCACCACGGCGCGGGTGATGGTGGAAGCCGTCGGCAACTACTTCTTCGACATCTCGAACGCCAACTTCACCATCAACAGCCCCAGCGTGTGCGCCCCGGCCACGGCGCTGGCGCTGAGCGCCGTCACCAATACCTCGGCGAGCCTGAGCTTTACGCCCGCCGCCGGGGCCGCGCGCTACACCGTGAGCACCACGCCCGCCACCACCACCCAGGTTGTAACTGCCTCGCCGGTAAGTCTGACAGGCCTCGCGCCCGGCACCACCTACGTGGTGAGCTTGGTGAGCGACTGCGGCGGCAACAGCACCTCGGTGGCCGCCACGGCGAGCTTTACCACCACGGCGCCGCCGCTGTGCAGTGCCCCGACTGAGTTGGCCATCAGCAACCGCACCATGACCTCGGCCACGCTCAATTTTGTGCCCGCGGCCTCGGCGGTGAGCTACACCGTGAGCACCGTGCCCACCACCACCACCCAAACCGTGACGGGTGGCCCGGTAAGCCTGACGGGCCTCACGGCTTCGACCCGCTACGTGGTGCGCGTGGTGGCCAACTGCGCGGGCGGGGCAACTTCGCCCACGGCCGCGCTGCGTTTCCGCACCGTGGCCCCGGTGCCAGCCAACGACTTGTGCAGCAACGCCATTTCGTTGGCCTGTGGGGTGCGCGTGACGGGCTACACCGAAAGCGCCACCGCCACCGACGACCCCACCCTGGCCTGCAACGCCGTCACGGTAGATGGCGGCGGGGTATTTTACACCCTGGCGGGTACCGGGGGCCGGGCCACCGTCAGTACCTGCGGCGCCGCTACTGACTTCGACACCAAGCTCTTCGTTTACCAGGGCACGTGCGGCGGCCCCTACACCTGCATCACCGCCAACGACGACGCCGGCGGTGCTTGCGGCGTGGCCTCTACCGTAGGCTTCGCTACGACGCTTGGCGCTACCTACCTGGTGTTTGTGGGTGGCTACGGGAGCGAATCCGGCAACTTCTCGCTGCTGGCTACCTGCACCACGCCCACCGCTACGGTCACTGCTGCCGGGGCCACTTTCCAGGTGTGGCCCAACCCGGTGGGCGACCACGCCGCGCTACGGGTGCGCCTGGCCGCCCCGGCCGTGGCGGCCACGGCCACGCTGCGCAACGTGCTGGGCCAGCGCCTGCTGCAACGCACCTTTACGGGTGCTACCACCGACGTTGCCACCACCGGCCTGGCCGCCGGTACTTACTTCCTTACGGTGCAGGTGGCCGGGCAAGCGCCTGCCGTGCGCCGCGTAGTTGTAGAATAATGTTGCGCTTTTCGTTGCAAATCTTGCAATTGGCGCTCTTTAGCAAGCTCAAGTTGCATACAGCCGCAGCGCGGCGATATTTTTGTAGAACCCTGGGCATAGAAGACCCCAAGCCGCAGCGCGGCGGCATGTTGCCACGAAGGCGTTACGACAACCTATCGCCGCTACGCGGCTTTGCGGGGTCTTGTTGGAGCATTTCTACAAACATGTCGCCGCACTGCGGCTAGTCCGCAACTTAGGTTAAATAGCTCTTCTCGTAAAACCTCGCGGCCGGCAATCCGTCTTCCCCAAAAAATCCCCCGGCGCCTATTGCGCAAGGTTAATTCATACCGTTCATTTGCTCACCCTCATCCAAGCCCGGCGCGGCTCTTCGCGGCTGCCCGATAAAGTAAGCCTCGACCTCTGCGGGCAGCCGCTGTTGCTGCGGCAGGTAGAGCGCGTGCGCCGCGCCCAGCTCGCGGGCCGCGTGGCCGTCATCACCACCACCGACCCCGCTGACGACGCCCTCATTGACCTGTGCCGCACGCATCGCATTGAGGTGTTCAGGGGCAGCCCCGCCGACTTGCTCGACCGCCACTACCAGGCCGCGCTGCATTTTGAGGAGAACGAGGTCGTGGTCAAAATCCCCTCCGATTGTCCCCTCATCGACCCCGCGGTTATTGACCGGGTTATTGGCGTGTACCGGGCCACGGCGGGCCAGTACGACTACGTAAGCAACCTGCACCCCGCCACTTATCCCGATGGTAACGACGTGGAGGTCATGGCCTTCGGTGCGCTCAAAACTGCCTGGCGCGAAGCCGCCCGCCCCCTGGAGCGCGAACACACTACGCCCTTCTTCTGGGAAAACCCCGACCGCTTCCGCTTGGCCAACGTAGTGTGGGAGGCCGGGTTTGATTACTCGATGAGCCACCGCTTTACGATTGACTATCCGCAGGATTATGAATTTATTAAGGCCGTTTACAACGCCTTGTACCCCAGCAATCCGGCTTTTGGGCTGACCGACATCCTTTCGCTGCTGCAACGCAAGCCCGGTATCTTTGCGCTCAACCAAAGCCTGGCCGGCGTAAACTGGTACCGCAACCACTTGGAGGAGTTGAAAACCGTAGATGCCAGCCAGACCAGAACATCGTAGAGTCAAACTTCGCCATATTGGATTCTCAACCCACGGCCCGACGGATGTGATTGTGAAGGCG
>JANXUO010000556.1 GCA_025356245.1 Hymenobacter sp. | reverse complement strand
TGCACGAGCGGCGGGCTGGAAAGAGTCCATACAGTATCTTACGGCACCGCTCTCGAAAGGTGAACGGTAGGTTCCGAAAAAAAACGCCCCCGCCCCCGGCGGCAGCCACGGGGCACCCGTCGCAAACAAGGGCAAATCCTGAAAAAAACAATGCCTTGTCCGCCGACCATCAAGCCCAATTTTTGAAGAAGCCCGTCGCCTCAGGTCCGGCACGGCGGTAAATTGATGGGTAAATACCGGTGGCCCGGGCCTAACTTCACCCCGCCAACGCTCGGTCCGGCGCTGGTCTTCCTCTTACTCCCCTTATTTCCTTTCCTGATGCGCGTTTTTTACTTTCTCGCAGTAGCCAGCGGATTGGCCCTGACGCTGAGCGCCGCCGCCCAAAAAATTACCGGCATCGGCCCGCGCCTGGGCGGCAACTTGTCGTCGGCCACGTTCGACGGCCTCGACCTGCTTTTCACGTCGAAGGCCGGCCGTAGCGCCGTGGCGGGGGTGCAGGTGGGGCTGGCGGCCAGCTTCGGGGCGGGGCATTGGGCGGTGCAGCCAGCGCTGGTTTTCACCCAAAAGGGCGTACAGCAGGATGTCACCGAAACCGTCAACTTTCAAGGCGTTTCCCTCACCGTGGCCGCGATGGTCACGAGCCGGGTGCATTATTTGGAGCTGCCCCTCAATGTGGTGTACGCCACGGAGGCCGACGGGCAGGGGTTCCAGCTCTTTGCCGGGCCGTATCTGGCGGCGGGCGTGGGCGGCGCGGCCGACTACAACGTCAACGCCACCATCCCCGGCCAGCCCACCCAAACCCGGCGCGGCAGCCAGCCCTTTGCCTTCGGCGACACCTTCACCAAGGCCACCGGTACCAAACCCGACGCCCGCACCCGGCGCTTCGACGCGGGCCTCAACCTGGGCATTGGCTACCGCCGGGGGCCGGTGCAAGCGCAGGTGGGCTACGGCCTGGGCCTGCGCAACGTGCAGTCTGACTACCCGGCCAGCGACCAGCAGCCCATCGGCACGGGTTATAATCGCGGCTTCCAACTCACGGCCACGTACTTCCTGCCCACCGGCGGCGGGCGCTGAAGGGCGGGGCGGCCGGGGGGCGGCTACTCTACCGCCATCACCCGCCGGCTGGCCAGCACCCGCCCCGACGCGCTCAGCCACTGCACGGCGTAGAGGCCGGGGGCCAGGCCCGCCACGGGCAACGTCGTTTCGGGGGCGCTGAGGGCGCTCTGCCGCACCACCCGGCCCAGGGCATCGCGCAGTACGGCGGTGGCGGCCCCGGCGGGCTGCCGCAGCTGCAGGGCCCCGTGCGCGGGGTTGGGGAAAGCCGCAAACCCGGCAGCTTCGGCGGCCGCCGCGCTGGCGGTGGGGCGGCAGAGCACCGCCATGATGCGCGTCCACAGCTCGGTGTCGAACGACGAAGCGGCCAGCAGGCTGCTGCCGGCGGCAGCGCCCTGCCGCACCACCACCAGGCGGCGGCTGGGCACCACGTAAATCTTCTGGTCGTTTTTGCCCAGGGCGGCAATCAAATCGGCGGGTGCGGTGGGGATGAGCGGGCCGCTGAACGTGGTTTGCTGCGGCCCCGGCAGCCGGTAGCTGGCCTGTCCGTTCAACCACCACAGGTAGCCGTAGCTGCGGTTCAGGGCCTGGCTGGGCGTCGTCATGGCCCGGAAGTAAGCCGTGTCGGTGAGGACGGGGGTGCCGTTCCACTGGCCGCGGGCCAGGATGAAGAGGCCGAAGCGGGCCATGTCGCGGGCGCGGCTGTAAAACACGTCCTGGTACCAGAAGCCACTTAGGCCGATGCGGTTGCCCAGGCGCTGGGTGGTGTATTGGGTGATGGAAGCGGCCCCGCTGGCCTGCACCAGCACGCCTTGCAGGGTGCGGTAGGCGCCGGTGTGGTAGGCCCAGCGGGTGGCGGGCGGGGCTTGGTAGCGCAGGCAGGTGGGCGTGGTGCTTTCGTTGGTGCAGGGCGCGGGCGGGGTGTCGTCGAGGCCGGTGGTCATCGTGAGCTGGTGCAGCAGCTGAATTTGCCGCTGCTGGGGGCGGGGGGCGCTCGTCCAGCGGCCCAGGTAGCGGCTGCTGCTGTCGGAGAGAGCCAGGATGCCATCTTGCCGGGCTAGCCCCACCAGCGTGGCCGTGAGCGACTTGCCCGCCGAGGCCCAGTAGTGTACCGAGTCGGCGGTGTAGCGGCCATAGTACTGCTCCACCACCAGCTTGCCATCCTGCAAAATGAGCAGCGACTGGCTGTGCTTGCGCCCCGCAAAGGCCAGCAGCGAGTCGAGCGGGGTTTGGCACCAGCCCAGGCTGGCGGGCGAGGCCGTGGCCCAGGCCGTGCCGGCGGTAGGCGGAAAGTACAGCGGGGCGGTTTGGGCCAGGGCGGCCGGCGCGACCAGGGCGGCGCTCAGCAGGCAGCAGCCAACGAAAATGCGTAGCGGTGTGGGCATGGGGCTAAGGTAGCTTTGTGGGATGAAAGCCGGCTTGATTGGGATGGCGGCGGCCGGGCCAGGTTTAATGAAGCTATTGTTCATGTCTGCTCCGCTCTTGCCCGTCGTTTCACGCTTGGCGCCCACGCCCAGCGGCTTTCTGCACCTGGGTAACGCCGTCAATTTCACCCTTACCTGGCTGCTGACGAGGCAGGTCGGCGGTACCTTGCACCTGCGCATCGACGACCTCGACCGCGCCCGCCTGCGCCCGGCTTACCTGAATAACATCTTCCGCGTCATCGACTGGCTAGGCCTCGACTACGACCACGGCCCCAGCGGCCCCGACGACTTCCTGCGCCATTACTCGCAGCTGCTGCACCTGCCCGCCTACAACGCCGTGCTGCGTCGTCTGGCCCAGCGCCCTGGCTTGGTGCACGCCAGCCAGCGCACCCGCACCGGCGGCCCCGAAGCCCCCGTGGCGCTCGAAACACCGGGCGCGGCCTGGCGCGCGCGGGTGCCGGCGGCCACCGAAATCTATTTTCCCGATGCTTGGCAGGGCACCGTCAGCGTGCCGCTCGGTGCCCTGATGCCCGACTTTGT
>JANXUO010000532.1 GCA_025356245.1 Hymenobacter sp. | reverse complement strand
CACCCCTACTCACCCGTTTTACTCACTTTACCCCAACCATGAAAAAATCCCTACTTACCCTGGGTTTGCTCGGCCTTAGCCTGGGTGCCTTTGCCCAAACTTCCATTCCCAATCCGCTAGTTGGTCCCTGGGTTCCGGTCAACCAGGCCAACATCCAAACGCCGCCCAGCCTAGGTATTGGTCAAATCAATACCATTTCGCCTACGTTCTGCTGGGCCTTGGCGTATGATGCCGGCTCATCACCTCCCGGCCCCAAGAACACGGTGCTGACGCCCAGCAACGCAACGGGCACCGATTTTAACTACAACTCGGTGTCGGGCACTACCGGCTTCCAGCCGTCCAACATCAGCGCCGTTACCACCACGCTGGCTTATTGCGCGCAGTATTCGGGCAACCCGAACGGTGGCGGCGGCGAAGTTATCCGCACCACCAACGGCGGCGGCACCTGGCGCCGGATTACGACGGGCGCCAACTTCGCCGCCCCGGCTGGCTTTGCCAACTGGGTAAATATGTTTGACGCTAACGTGGGTGTGGCCATGGGCGACCCCAACCCGCTACCCGCTACCGGCCCCGGAGTGTTTGAAATCATCCGCACCACCAACGCTAGCGCCTCGGCCACCAACCCGGTTGCCGGCGCTACCGTGCCCACCTGGACGCGCCTCACGGCCAACGTGCCAACCGCGCTTGATGCCAACGAGTATGGCATTGTGGAGTCGTACACGGCTTTAGGCAACAGCATTTGGCTTGGTACTAACCACACCGATGGCGGCACCGTTGACTTGGTAGCCCGCGTACTGCGCTCTACCGACCGTGGCTTGACTTGGGCGGCCGCCAATACCCCATTGCTCGGTGCCGTATCGAAGCTGGCGTTTAAAGACCAGAACAACGGCATTGCTTACCGTCAGAACACGACTTCGGCTGACCTCATCCGCACTACCGACGGCGGGGCTACCTGGACTACGGTACCCCTGCCGGCCGGCCGCGATACGGTGTGCGGCAAATTTTACCGCTACGACATTCAGGCCATTCCCGGTAAAGGTTTCATCAGCATGGGCCAGGCAGTTGCTGGCAACACCGGTGCTAACAATTTCGGTGTTTCGTTCAGCCCCGATGGCATCCGCTGGTATTACATGGAGAGAGGGGTTCGTTCTTACATCGCAGGTGGTCTTATCAATTGCGCAACTTCCCCCACCACTTCCACCATCCAGGGCTATCTGGGCGGCTTCACGGCTCGTGCGGGTGCCAACCCAAACTTTCCGGCCGGTGGCCAGGGTGGTATGTACCAGATTCCCGCTACATCGTGCGCTAATATCTTATCTTCAGCAGTGACCAATGCATGCATTCTGTCGACTAGCAACGCGGTCCTGCAAAGTGCCTTGTCGGTTTACCCGAACCCGAGCTCGAACGGGGTGTTCCAGGTTTCGCTCAACGAGGGCATCAAGGCCGGCACTTTGCTGACCGTGTTCGACGTGCTGGGCCGGGTGGTGCTGACGCGCGAGCTGAGTGCTACGGCCATCGGCTCGAAGAGCGTCAACCTGGACCTGAGCAACGAGCAGAGCGGCGTGTACACGCTGCGTGTTTCGGGGGCCAGCGGTTTTGCCACGGCCAAGCTGGTGGTGGAATAGACTTGGCAACCCTTCAAACTTTAAAAGGCTCCTCCCGCGCTGGGAGGAGCCTTTTTTTTGGTTTGGCGGGGCCGCGAATTAGCCATTTGCGGACGGGCGCGGCGGCTGGATTGACGCATCGGTAACAGCACCCCCAAAATGGCCCTGGCGCGGCGAAAAACGCAGAAAACCGCCTTCAAAAAGCCGGAGCATTATTTGCAAAGCCGGGATAAAGTGTGTATCTTTACGTGTTGGGTAAAAGCGGCCTTTTTAGGCTGATTCCCCCAATTCCTTTGGTTGTCTGACAATTTTAATGGAAGAATCGAAAAAGAAACTGGTTCAGTAGGTTTGTCGATTGAAAAACAGCCATTGAAACAGTAAGTATTTTTTGAAAACAGCCGCTCCTAAATTAAAAATTGCCAGATTACCTTCTTGTTTTAGTCGGCTGTCACCCCTACTCACCCGTTTTACTCACTTTACCCCAACCATGAAAAAATCCCTACTTACCCTGGGTTTGCTCGGCCTTAGCCTGGGTGCCTTTGCCCAAACCACGCCACTGACGGGCCCTTGGGTTCCGGTCAACCAAGCCAACATCCAAACGCCGCCCAGCCTGGGTATTGCGCAAATCTTTACCCTTTCGCCTACCTTCTGCTGGGCGCTGTCGTACGACGGGGCCACGGCCAACTCGCCCAGGAATACAATTCTGACGCCCAGTAACGCGACTGGCACCGAGTTCAACTACAATTCGGTGGCGGGCTCTGCTAATCTACAGGCTGCTAATATTAGTGCCATCAGCACTACTTTGGCATACTGTGCACAGTTTTTAGCAGCTAGTCCGAGTAATGGCGAAGTTATCCGCACCACCAATGGCGGCGGTACCTGGCGCAAAATTACCGCCAACGCCAACTTTGCCGCTCCGGCTGGCTTTGCCAACTGGGTGCATATGTTTAATGCCAACGAGGGCATTGCCATGGGCGACCCCAACCCGCTACCCGCTACCGGCCCCGGAGTGTTTGAAATCATCCGCACCACCAACGCCAGCGCCTCGGCCACCAACCCGGTTGCCGGCGCTACCGTGCCTACCTGGACGCGCCTCACGGCCGGCCTGCCGGCTCCGCTCGATGCCAACGAGTACGGCATTGCGGGGGCTTACGAGGCTTTAGGTAATAATTTGTGGTTCGGTACGGACCACAACGATGGGGCTGGAAACAGCTTGCCATCACGTATATTCCGGTCTACTGACCGCGGTATTACTTGGGCGGCAGCCAACACCCCGCTGTCTGGTCAAATACCGAGACTGGCTTTTAAAGATGCCCTCAACGGCATTGCCTGTCACACGACCACGACCGCGTCTGAACTCATCCGCACCACCGACGGCGGTGCTACCTGGGCGTTGGTGCCCCTGCCTGCCGGCCGCGACACGCTTAACGGTAAATTTTACGGCACTGACATTCAGTCCATCCCCGGCCAGGGCTTCATTAGCGTGGGACGAGCACTTCCCAGCGGTAATCTTATTTCTAACTTTGGCGTCTCCTTCAGCCCCGACGGCCTGCGTTGGTATGACATGGAGAAGGGTGTTCGCCAGTACATCAGCGCCGGTCTGATTAATTGTGCTACAGCACCTAACAGCTACACGATTCAAGGTTACCTGGGCGGCTTCACGGCGCGCGCCAATGCCGACCCGAACTTTCCGGCCGGTGGCCAGAGAGGGATGTACCAAATTCCGGCAACAACTTGCGCCCGCTTGCCACTATCGACTGTACGCAGCGCTACGTTGCAGAGCGCGCTGTCGGTTTACCCGAACCCCAGCTCGAACGGGGTGTTCCAGGTTTCGCTCAACGATGGCATTAAGGCTGGCACTTTGCTGACCGTGTTCGACGTGATGGGCCGGGTAGTGATGAGCCGCGAGCTGAACGCTACGGCTATTGGCTCGAAGAGTGTCAACCTCGACTTGAGCAACGAGCAGAGCGGCGTGTACACACTGCGCGTTTCGGGGGCCAGCGGCTTCGCCACATCCAAGCTGGTAGTGGAGTAAGCTCCATTTACCGCCGATTCAGAAAGGCTCCTCCCAACGCGGGAGGAGCCTTTTTTTGTGGGTGGCCGAGCCCGCAATTGGCAATTTGAGAAGCTGTGAGTCTGCCCATGTACCGGCCACCGAGCACTGCCCCCAAAATGGCCCTGAAGCGGTTAAAAACGCAGCATATTGCCCTCAAAAAGCCGGGGTATTATTTGCAAAGCCGGGATAAAATTTGTATCTTTACGTGTTGAGCAAGGGCAGCCTTCTCGGGCTGATTTCCCTAGTGCCTTAATTCTTTTTTATGACCGAAACGCAAGAAAAAAACGCTCAGGGAGCCGAGTACTCGGCCGACAGCATTCAGGTACTCGAAGGGTTGGAGGCCGTGCGCAAGCGGCCGAGTATGTACATCGGCGACACCGGCTTTAAGGGGCTGCACCACCTAGTGTGGGAAGTGGTCGATAACTCCATCGACGAAGCCCTGGCCGGGCACTGCGACCTGATTACCGTCGCCATCAACGAAAACAACTCCATCACCGTGCGCGACAACGGGCGCGGCATTCCCGTCGATTTTCACGCCAAGGAAGGCCGCTCGGCCCTGGAAGTGGTGCTGACCGTGCTGCACGCCGGCGGCAAGTTCGACA
>JANXUO010000518.1 GCA_025356245.1 Hymenobacter sp. | reverse complement strand
CCTCGGGGGTGCCGGTAATGAGAAACTCGACCGCTCGGCAAAAATCGGCCACGTGTAGCCAGCTAATCCACTGCTGCCCATCGCCCTGGGGCGAGCAAAGCCCGAAGCGCGCCAAGCGCGCCATCACCGGAAACGCGCCGCCGTCGGGCCCCAGTACGATGGACGTGCGCAGGGCCACCCGGCGCGTAGCTGGCGCTTCGGCGGCCCAAAAAGTTGCTTCCCAAGCCGTGGCCACCCCCACCGAAAAGCCCGTGCCGATAACGCCCGCCGCTTCCGTGTTGGCCGGCGCTTCGCCCGCCGTATCCGCGTAGATGGTGGCCGTCGAGGAATTTAGCCACACTTGCGGCGGCCGGGCGCAGGCCGCCACGGCTTCTCCCAGCACCCGTGTGCTGTCGAGCCGGCTGGTCAGGATTTCCTGCTTATTGGCCGCCGTGTAGCGGCAGTCCACGGTGCGGCCCGCCATGTTTATCAGCGCCGCAGCGCCTTCCAGCTCGTCGGCCCACGGCCCCAGGGTGCGGGCATCCCAACGCACGACGTCGGTTCCGGCCGGCTCGCTCCGGCCGATAACGACCACCCGGTACCCCAGCGCTTCGAAATGCCGCCGTAGGTGACGCCCCAGGAACCCGTGCCCTCCGACAACAACGATTTTTGGCTTTTCCATGCTTCTGTCTTCCTTTTTACTGTGGGCGGGGCCGGCGAGTTCCGACCCGTTGCAACGGGGTAACACAAAGGTATCACAAGTTTCAGTAATTATTGAAACTTGTGATAGTTTTCCTCCCGCCTGTATTCATCAGCCCGCGCGCCCAAAAATTTGGCGAACGCGCCATTGCGTTCGCTTCATTGCTGTTTGGCTTTGATTTTGAATCGACCTTTGCAAATTACTTTTTTTGCCAGGCGCACTTGGCTTCTGGGCGCAGGTTTTGTGATTTGCGCCCGTTTTGCTTGCGCGTGTTCTGGTGGTTCGCGCCAATTCTTCGCGCTAACTTCATCCGCACGAATCATTAGATTCGCGCCACTTCGCCATGCCGCACGTCGATATTTTCGTTCCCTGCTTTGTTGACCAGCTTTATCCCCGCACCGCCCTCAACATGGTGAAGGTGCTGGAGCGCGTAGGCTGCATTGTACATTACAACCCGGCCCAAACCTGCTGCGGGCAACCGGCTTATAACGCTGGCCACCATGCCGCCGCCCGCAGCGTGGCCGACAAGTTTCTGACCGATTTTGCCGCACCTGGTGCCACCCCCGGCAGCGGGCCACCGCGCTACGTGGTTAGCCCGTCAGCATCCTGCACGGGCATGGTCCGCAACCACTACGGGCTGCTGTTTCCGCCCGAAGCCGATGCGGCGGCGGCCCAGCGCTGCCGGCACGTGCAGCAGCGCACCTACGAGCTCACCGAATTTCTGGTGGACGTGCTGGGCATCACCACCATACCGGGGGCCGCGCTGCCCGGCAGCTACACCTACCACGACTCCTGTTCGGCGCTGCGCGAGTGCCACATTGGCCCGGCACCGCGCTTGCTGCTGGACGGCGTGGCGGGCCTCACGCGCCGCGAAATGGCCGAAACCAGCACCTGCTGCGGCTTCGGCGGCACCTTCGCCGTCAAGTTTGAAGCCATTTCGGTGGCCATGGCCCAGCAAAAAGTTGAACACGCCCTCGAAACCGGGGCCGACTACCTCATCAGCACCGACGTAAGCTGCCTGATGCACCTGGAAGCGTACATCAAGAAAGAAAAGCTGCCGTTGCGCTGCTTACACATCGCCGATGTGCTGGCGAGTGGATGGTAGCCCAGTGGTCGGGCGAATTCCGCGAAGCGGTTCGTCCGGCCACTGGGCGTTGAACGACTCGCGTAGGCTGCTTGCGTAGAACTTTCTCTGGGGCAGCATACGGTAGTGGCCGAACGAGACCCTTCGGGCAACTCGCCCGACCACTGCGCGGTTAAAAAACCGCGCTACAACTCCTTTTGCACCCGCTCTTTGAGCCCGGCGCTGGCTTCGAGCAGCGGCAGGCGCACGGCGGCCCCGCAAACGCCCAAGGCCTCCAGGGCGGCTTTAACACCGACGGGGTTGCTCTCCTCGTACATCAGCGGGTTCATTTCGAGAAAGCCGAAGAGTAAAGCGCGGCTGCTGGCGAAGTCACCGGCCAGGGCGGCGCGGGTAAGGTCCGAAAACCGCTGGGGGAAGGCGTTGGCCAGCACCGAGATAACCCCTTCGGCTCCGCAGGCGATGAGGGCGGTGGTCATCATGTCGTCGCCCGAAAGCAGCAGGAAATCGGCTGGTTTATGGGCGGCAATGGCGAGGCACTGCTCCAGGTTGCCGCTGGCTTCTTTGATGCCGACGATGTTGGGGTGTTGGGCCAGCCGCAGCGTGGTAGCAGCCGTGAGGTTTGAGGCCGTGCGGCCGGGCACGTTGTAGAGCAGCAGCGGCACCGGGCTGGCGTCGGCCAAGCGCAGATAGTGCGCCACCAAGCCCGCCTGCGTGGGCTTGTTGTAGGCCGGGCTGGCCGAGAGCACGGCCACAATGCCCTTCAAATCAGTTGATTTAAGCAGATTCTCGGTGGCCAGCGTGTCGTTACCGCCAATGCCATATACCAGCGGCACCCGGCCCGCGACGTGGGCTTTGGCGCGGTGCAAAAGCTCGGTTTTTTCGGCGGCCGTGGTGGTCGGCGACTCGCCGGTGGTGCCATTTACTACCAGGTAGTCGGCCCCGCCGGCGATGCAAAAATCCAGCAATCGCTGCCAGGCGGGATAATCGACCGAAAAGTCGGCCGCGAAAGGTGTGACGAGCGCCACGCCGGTGCCGCGAAGTTTATCCATTTTGTGAGGGTGGGGGGGAGTAGCTTTGTAGCGGCAAAAGTACGCCTTCGGGAAGTAGAGCCAGCAGGGTTTTGGGGCATTGGAAGTATTGAGTGTTTGGTTTTAGGTATTTGGTGTTGGGTATTCGGTGCTGGGCATTTGAAACCGAACACTAAAAACCAAAAACCCAACACCCAAACACCGAGTACCCAAAACCAAACACCAAAAAATAAACCCCAAACCCAATATCCCTTTGAAAACCACTGCCCTGCTGTTACTGGCTGCCCTTGCCACGGCCGCCTGCGATTCTAAAACCGCCACCACCGGCGAAGCCGCCACCGCCTCCAAAACGGTGGAGGTCACCACCGAAACCAGCACCACCGACCCCGGCACGGCCGGCACCTCGGGCACGGCCGCCACCGCTACCGACGAAGCCAATGCCGCTCCGGCCCCCGACCCGAGCAGCATTCCGGCCACCAAGACCGGCGATGCCACCGCCATCCTGGCCCGCCCGCAGGTGCCCATCCTGTGCTACCACCAAATCCGCGACTGGACCGGCCGCGACTCCAAGAACGCGAAGGATTACATCATTCCCATCGCCGCCTTCAAGGCCCAGATGAAAATGCTGGCCGACTCGGGCTACCACACCGTGCTGCCCGACCAGCTTTTTGCCTACCTCACCACCGGGGCTAAGCTGCCCAGTAAGCCGGTGATGCTCACCTTCGACGACACCGACCTCGACCAGTTCACTATTGCCCGCCCCGAGCTAGAAAAATACGGTTACAAGGCCGTGTACTTTGTGATGACCGTGAGCCTGGGCCGCCCCCACTACATGACCAAGCCCATGGTAAAGCAGCTTTCCGACGAAGGCAACATTATCGGCTCCCACACCTGGGACCACCACAACGTCAAAAAGTACCAGGGCCAGGATTGGGTGACGCAAATCGATAAGCCCACCAAAACGCTGGAAGACATCACGGGCAAGAAAATCAAGTACTTCGCCTACCCCTTCGGCCTCTGGAATACCCAAGCCTTCCCGGAGCTAAAAAAGCGGGGCTTTGTAGCCGCCTTCTCGCTGGCCGAAAAGCGCGACCAAACCGACCCGCTCTTCACCATCCGCCGCATTATTGCCAGCGGGTACTGGAGCCCCAAAACCCTGCGCAACAACATAGTGCAAAGCTTTTAAGCAAACAGGAAAAAGCAACCTTCGGTCCGGCCCGGCCGCCTGCTACAGTCGGGCCGAAGACTTACACAACCGCTCAATAAGAATACTAGGGCCGATTGCGCACCGGCTCGGGGGTGGATGGCAGGGTTTGCGGCGCTTGGTGCAGCGGGTGCAGCACCACCACGAACGGATAATCGCCCTTCATTTTGCTGTAAATGGTGGCCTGATAATCGGGGCCGTCGTAGCGTTGGGCTTCGCAGCCGTTGGGGCAGGTTACGTTGACGGGCGCCAGCCGCAACGCGCGAAGAGCGCTGCGCACTTGGCGTACGCAATTGGTTTGCGCTGTTTTCAGCACCACGTCGAAGTTGTTTTGCTGGGTACGCAGCGTGATGGTAGGCGCCTGAACACCCCCGGTTGGTTGCAAACCAGCCCAATACACATCATGACTCCGCGCAATGCCGCCTTTAAAAGACCAGTCGGTGATGGGCAACTCGGCCAAGTCTTCGGGCTTGGCCAGGGCAGTGGGCGCCGCGCTAATGCTCACCAACTGGTCGAGCGACACGCATTGGGCCTGAACCGAGGAAGCCAAGCCACCCCAGCAAAGCCCAATAACCAACAGCGAACCAGAAAATGCAGAAATCATGGCGAGAGATTGAAGCCGGTGATGGTACCGGACTGTCATATAGTCAACTTACTTGCCAAACTGGACGCGGCGGGCAGGACAGCAGCAAGTAAAGGCAAATTAACGCCCTACAGTCCATACTTCAATTCTTAAAAAAGTGAAAGCTGCGGCTGCGGTTGAGCACTGCCGCCCGGCGCTTCACCGGCGGGACTGCCGTGGCCGGGCAGCAGCGCCAGCAAATCGGCTTCGGTGATGATGGGCACCTTCATGGCAACGGCCTTTTCGCGCTTGGCCGGCCCCATATTTTCGCCGGCCACCAGGTAGCTCAGCTTTTTGGAGATGGAGCCCGAAATTTTGCCGCCGTGCGACTCGATGAGGCGCTGCAACTCCTCGCGCGAATGGTGTTCAAACACCCCCGACAGCACAAAGCTTTTGCCCGTCAGCGCTTTCGACGCCAACGCCGGCGCTTCGCCGGTAAGGGCCAGCTGCACCCCGGCCGCCTGTAGCCGCTCGATGAGCCGCTGGTTTTCGGGCTCCCGAAACCAGACAGCCACCCCTTCGGCGATAATGCCGCCGACTTCGGGCACGGCGGCCATTTCGGCGGCGGGGGCGGCGGCCAGGGCGGCGATGCTGCGGTAGTGCGCCGCCAGCTTGCGGGCCACAGTTTCGCCCACGTGCCGGATGCCCAGGCCAAACAGCACCTTGTCGAAGGACGCGGCTTTGCTTTTTTCGATGCCCGCCAGCAGGTTGTCGATGGATTTTTCGCCCATGCGCTCCAGCGTCACCAACTCGGCGCGGCGCGTGGATAGGGTGTAGATGTCGGCCACGGTGGGCAGCAGGCCCAAGTCGAAGAAGCGGCCCACGGTTTCGGCCCCTAAACCGTCAATATTCAGCGCCTTGCGGCTCACGTAATGCTCTAATCGGGCTTTTAGCTGAGGCGGGCAGCCGCGCTCGTTGGGGCAGCGGAAGTGGACCTCGCCTTCGGGCCGCAGCAGGGCGGTACCACAGGCTGGGCACGCCGTGGGGTACACGATGGGCACGGCCTCGACGGGCCGTTCGGCCAGCACCACGCCGGTTATTTTAGGGATGATTTCGCCCCCTTTTTCCACCAGCACCAGGTCGCCCACCCGCAGGCCGAGGGCTTCTATTTGATTGGCATTGTGCAGGGTGGCCCGCTTTACGACGGTGCCGGCCAGGGGCACGGGCGCCAGAATGGCCACCGGCACCACGGCCCCGGTGCGGCCCACGTTGTACTCCACGGCTAGCAGGCGGGTGCGACCCGCTTCGGCCGGGTACTTGTAGGCAATGGCCCAGCGCGGGCTTTTAGCGGTGAAGCCTAACTGGTCTTGCTGCCGCAGGTTATCAACCTTAATCACAATGCCGTCGGTGGCCACGGGCAGCGTGAAGCGCTTCCGCTCCCACTCGTGTACAAAGGCCAGCACGTCGGCCAGCGAGGTACAGCGCCGCCAGGTGTCCGACACCGGCAAGCCGTAGGCCGTCAGAGCTTCCAGCGTTTCGGAATGGCTGCCGAAGGTGCGGCCGGGGGCCAGCAGCGAGTAGGCAAACAGGCTCAACCGACGGGCCGCTACCTGGGCCGAATCCTGGAGCTTGAGGGCACCGCTGGCGGCGTTACGTGGGTTAGCCAGCAGGGCTTCGTTGTTGGCTTCGCGCTCGGCATTGAGTTCAGCAAACACGACCAAAGGCATAAAAACCTCGCCCCGCACCTCCAAATCGGGTGGCTGGTTGGGCACCGGGCGCAAATGCAGCGGCAGGTTTCGAATGGTCCGCACGTTGGCCGTCACCACGTCGCCCTTGGTGCCGTCGCCGCGCGTTACGCCCTGGGTAAGCTGGCCGTTTTCGTAGCGCAGGCTCATGGCTACGCCGTCAAATTTTAGCTCGCACACGTAAGCGTAAGGCGCGCCTTCGAGGCCCTTTTGCACCCGCTCGTCAAATTCGCGCAGGTCGTCCTCCGAATACGTATTGCCCAGGCTGAGCATGGGGTAGCGGTGCGGCACCGTGGCAAACTGCTTGGTGATGCTGCCCCCCACCCGCTGCGTGGGCGAGTTGGGCTGGGCCAGCGCGGGGTGCGCCGTTTCCAGGGCCGCCAACTCGGCCAGCAGCCGGTCAAAGTCCTGGTCCGTTACCTCGGAAACGTCGTTTTGGTAGTATTGGTAGTTGAGGTGATGCAGCCGCTCGGCGAGGGCCTGCATCTGCTGCTGGGCTGTGTTGGACACTTCGTTTAATTGGGAATGAGGAATGAGAAATGAGGAATACGGCACTGCGCTGAATGAGAAATGAGGAACGAAGAATGAGGGATTTTGCCCACATGGCCAATTCCTCATTCTTCATTCCTCATTTAGCGCAGCGCCTCATTTTTCATTAAGCGCAGCGAAGCAAGGCGTTAATCCATCACCTTCACGCCCTCGGCCTCGAAGTTGAGCTGTTGCTCGTCTTTGGTGATGGCGGCAATTTCCTGGGCCGACTTACCAGCATCCTTGGCGTAGTGCTGGAGGTAATCTTTGGATACAATTTCGCGGTGCGCCCAGCCCTGCACCACCACGCGGTGGCCGAGGAGGTCGGCGGGCACAAAAAAGCCGTAATCTTTGAAGCGCACGCGCATCTGCTGGCCGTCGGCGGTGGGCAGCGTCATCCAGCAACCTTTGGCCTTGCACACACCCGAGGCTTCGCCCACAAGGGCCACTTTCACCGAGTCGGCCTTGCCCATGGCGGCGGCCAGGTCGGTCATGGCCAAGGCTTTGGTTTCATCGACGGGCACCCCGTAGGTAGTGCCTTTTTTGGCCGGGGCAATGGGGCCGGCGCCTTTGCCTTCGGCTTCTTCAGCCTCTTCGCTTTCGCTGGCGGGGGCGGCGGTGCCCTGGCCGGGGGCCGACTCCTGACGGCCGGTGTTATCGGGCTGCTGCTGCGTGTTTTGGGGCGTGGGCGGCACGATGGATGTGGGCTCCGACACAGTTGGGAAAAACTTCACGTAGCCCAGAATGAGGGCCAGCACGACAAAAAAACCAAGCAGAGGTTTCATCAGGAAAAATAAGTTGGGTGGGCAAAAGTGCAGTGGCGCAAAGGTACGCACTGCGGAAACCGCAGAATAGGGGGTTGGGAGCTGGGTTTCGATGTTGGGTTTTTGGTGTTCAGTTTTTAGGTGTTAGGTATTCGGTGTTGAGGTTTAACCAAAAACCCAACACCGAACACCCAATCAACACCCAATCAACACCCAAAAATCCTGAACGAAAGCCAAAAGGCACCTACTGATTAATCACCAACACCCGGTGTAGCAGCTTGCTGTACGTCAGGCGCTGCCCGTTGCCATCGCGGCCCGGGTAGTCAAAAGCCACGGCCGTGGGGTCGGCCCGCAGGGCCTGCCAAGCGGCGGTGTTGAACTCCGCGGGCTGCTCGGCCAAGGGCGTCACGGCAGGCTGCACGAAGCTCTCGGGGCTGAAAAAGGTGTTCATGCGCTTGAGGATGGCAATTTCCTTGTCGCGGGTGGAGGCAGCGGCAGGGTCGGCAAGGGCGGCCTCGCTGAGCAGGGCGCGGGCGGGCAGCACTTCGTGGCGCAGGGTATCACCGCCGGCGTTTATCACTATTAAATGTACCTGCCCGCTAAGAATGCGCAAGCCGCGCAGCTGCAACACAAATTTATCGGGACGAGTGGGGTCCGAAAACACGTGCGAGCCCTGCACTGTGTTGAGGACGGTGGACGAGGTCATGCGGCTGCGCTCGGCCGGCGTAGGCGGGGTGTAGGTAGCGCGGGGGTCTTTCTCGGTGGTACCGATTTCTTTTTCGGTGTTGAGACAAGAAGCAAGCGACAAGCTCAGCAGCAGGGCGGCACCGAAGAAAAGAGTCTGTTTCATAACGAGTAGGCAACCAAACAAGCGGCTGCAAATGGGGCGTTTAAGTGAACAAATTGCGGAAGAAGTCGGCGTTTTTGGCCACGCCGGGCCGCAACATTGGGCATTCTACGAAGCGCAGGGGAAATAGGTGGTTTCCGGAGCCGTGAGGTTCAGCTTACGGGCCGTTGCCGGCCGAATGGCGCATTGCAAAGCACGAATAAAGCAGGTTGCGGCGATTGTGGCGCATCATTACGGGCCTTGGATGCTTAAAACCTCTGATTATCAAAAATTTTGTTCAAAAAAGCCCCAACTCCACCCCAACTAGCCAACGGGGTAATTCGGGCCAGGCAGCGTAATTAGCGGCCCAGGTCGGGCTGAGGCGGTAGCGGGCCGTCAGGGCGTAGCGGTCGTGGCCCAGCCGCAGGCCCAGGCCGCCGCCCGTGCGCCGCAGGTAATCTGGGTTGCCCATCAGGGTTTGCAACGAGCCCGCGCCGGGGGGCGGCACGTCGTCCATGCTGTGCTCGGTACGGAAAGCGAAGCTGCTCCAGGCCAGTAAATCGAGGTAGTTGCCCACGGTATTGCCGCGCTCACCAATGTTGAGGCGCAGGCCCAACTCGGGCTGCAACTGGTGCAGGCTCAGCACTTCGGCTTCGTGCGGGGCAGCGGTAGGCACCGCCTTGCCCGGCTCCTGGGCCAGGCCGTAGCGCAAGTAGGCGTAGCGGGCGTCGGCCGTGAGGGCCAGCGTTTGGCTGAGCCGTAGCTTGAGCCGCCCGCCCACCTGCAACGCACCCGAAGCGGGGCCGTAGCGCACCGAAGCACCGGCCGCGTCGGGGCCGGCCACCAGGGCATAACCCAGATACAAATGCCCAAAATAACGCCGGTTTGGCCCGGTGAGAGGCGCCAGGGTGTCGGCCGCCACATCGGCCTGCACCAGTACCTGCTGGGCGCGGGCCGGAGCGGCACTCAGCAGCCATAGGGCCAGCGCCGTGCCGAATACCACCAACCAATTTTCACGAAACGCAGCGGCTTTCATTACTCAGCATAGGTGGCCGTGAAGCCTTTGAAATGAACCCGTAGCACATCGCCGCCGCGCAGCAGCCGGCGAGGCACCTGCACCACCAGCCGCTGGCTCACGGCACGGGCTTCGTAGCGGCGCAGGGTGCCCCGGCGGTCGGCAATGGCCCAGTAGAGGTAAGGCGGAAAGTCGGGTTCGGGGATGAACGTGATGGGGGGCTGGGGGCTGGGAAGGCTTGGGACCTGGAGGACTTGTTCTGGAGGAGTGGGGTTAGGTTTTAAGGACGGGGCAGCAGGCTTTTCTTTACCGACGGGAGCGGGCGTGGGCGCAGCAGCGGGGGTAGCGGGGGTACTGGGCAGGCGGCCAGCTTCGCTTTCGGGGGCAACGGCGATGAGCGCGGCTTCGGGCAGCTCGGCCAGCAACGGCAGGGCTTGGGCGGGGCGCAGGGCGGCTTCGGGGCGCAGCACGACGGCCACTAGGCTGTCGTGAGCCACAAAATCGAAGGTAGGCTGGCCGACCGCACCCGCCGGAGCACCCGCCGCCAGAGCCGCTGCAACGGTCGTCGCTTCTTGCATAAAAAAGCTTGATTGCGGCCGGCCGTAGCCGTGCGCGTAGTCGAAATACGGGTACAGCTCGGCCGATTGTTCGAGCGCCCGAAACAGCTGCATGGCCGTGAGCCCGCGCTGCCGCTGCCAGGCGCAGGCCGCCAGCCCGGCCACCAGGGGTGCGGCAAACGAGGTGCCTTCGAGCCGCTCGTAGCCGCCGCCGGGCACGGTGCTCACCACAATGCCAAAGGCCGAGAGGTTGGGCTTGAGGCGGCGGTCGGCCGTCGGGCCCACCGAGCTAAACTCGACGTGCAGACCGGTTTCGGGGTCGAGGCCGCCGATGGCGAGGGCCGAGTCGGCGTCGGCCGGGGTGCCGATGCGCACCCAGTCGTCGTCGCCGTCGTTGCCGGCGGCGCTCACCACCAGCATTCCTTTGCGGGCCGCCAGGTTGGCGGCGCGGGCAATGAGGCTGCGGCGGCCGTCCATCTGCTCCGGAAAATAGCGCTGCTCGGTGTAGGCCAACGACGAGTTGATGACGTCCACGCCCAGGCGGTCGGCCCACTCGGCGGCGGCCAGCCAGGCTTCCTCCTCCCCCATGGTTTCGCGGCGCTGGCGCTCGGTGCGGGCCAGGTAGTAGTCGGCGGCCGGGGCCAGGCCCAGGGCCGCGCCGCCGGGCAGGTAGCCGGCCAGGCAGCCCATCACCTCGGTGCCGTGCGAGCCGTGCCGGAACACGTCGGGGCCGTTGCGCAGAAAGTCGTGGGTGGCTTTGATGCGCCCCTGCTGCACGAGCCGGGCAAAGGCCGCGTGCTGCGGCAACCCCTCAAACCCGACGTCGAAAACGGCTATTTTAATGCCCTGGCCTTCGAGCCCGGCGCGGGCCAGGGCGGGGCCGCCCAGGTGCGCTACCTGGCGGCGGGCCAGCAGCAAGTCGTTGGTGTTGAGGGCCGGGGGTGAGGTCGAAAAATTACGCGGCTTACCGGCCTTCGCCGCCAGGCCCCCGGCGGCCCGCTCCGGCAGGGGCCAAAGTGCCACCGCGGCCACGCCCGGCAGCTGCCGCAGGGCCGCCGCCTGGGAGGCCGTGGCCCGCACCGCCACGGCATTAAACCAGCGGCTGACCAGCGTCACGGTGTCAACCCCGGCGCGGATGGGGGCCAGGTAGTCGGGCCGCACCGGCCAGTCGGTGGCCTCGGCGGCGGGCAGGTGCTGGCGGGCACGGCGGGCCTGGGCGGCGGGCGCAAAATAGGTACCGGGGTCGAAGGCAACGCCGGTTTTATCGCGCAGCGTAACCCAGTAGCGGGCGGTAGGCGGGCCGGGCCGGGTTTGGGCCGCTGCCGGGGCCGCCCAAGCCAGCACTACGCCCAGCAACGCCAGTCCCGCCCACCGTTGGCGGGCTGCACCAAAGAAAAATTGAGCCATGACAAACAAGTACCCAAAGGTAACTCTGGCGGCCGGGGGCCGTTAGTAAGCCCGGCCGCAATTCGGCCTTTTGCCGGGGTTTCCCGGTTCACCTTGCCTGCTTTTCCCATGAAACTTGCCTTTGCTCCCACCCTGCTGGCCGCTGCGCTGCTGGCCTTGCCCAGCTGCAATCAAAAAGAAATTGCCGCCTTGCAGCAGCAAAACGCCGAGCTGGCCCGCACCCGCGACCAGCTACAACTCGAAAAAACCGCCCTGGCCAACGAGAAATCCCAATCGGAAGCCACCTTGCGCGGCAACCTGCTCAACAAAAGCAACCAGGTAAACCAGCTCAACAACACCCTCGGCACCGCCGAACAAGACCTGGCCGGCAAAAATGCCCGCATCGCCGAAATGCAGCGCATCCTCGACCAGAAAGACGCCGCCACCAAGGCCCTGCGCCAGCGCGTGGCCGATGCCCTGCTGGGCTTTAATGCCCAGGACGTGGCCGTGAACGTGAAAAACGGCAAGGTGTACGTCTCGCTCTCCGAGCAGCTGCTTTTTAAATCGGGCTCGACGAAGGTGGACCCCAAAGGCCAGGAAGCCCTAAAAAAACTGGCCGTCGCCCTCAAAGACAACCAGGACGTGAACGTGCTCGTCGAAGGCCACACCGACAACGTGCCCATCAAAGGCACCACCGCCAGCGGCGCCCGCGACAACTGGGACCTGAGCGTGATGCGGGCCACCGAAATCACCCGCCTGCTCACCACCGGCGGCATGAACCCGGCCCAGGTGACGCCCTCCGGCCGGGCCGAATACCTGCCCCTCGTGGCCAACGACACCCCCCAGAACAAGGCCATGAACCGCCGCACCGACATCATCCTCACCCCAAAGCTGGACGAGCTGTTCTCGATTCTGAATCAAAACTAAATCGCTGATTTTCGGTAATTAACCGTGATTGCGCTGATTGTATTTTCCAAAAAAGGCTGCCCGTGGGCAGCCTTTTTTTGCGTTTGAAGTGTCGTGCGGCAGTGGCCAAACAACTACGTCAGTCAGTGCAATCACGGTCAATCAGCGTCAATCAGTGCTTCACAGCCCGTACTTGCCCAGCAGATACAGCAGTGCCGCCATGCTGGCCCCGCCCAGCTCCAGCTCGCGCCGGTTCACCTTGTCGAAGGTGTCGGTGGCGGCGTGGTGCAGGTCGAAGTAGCGCTGCGAGTCGCAGTTGTAGCCGATGAGGGCCTTGGGGTGGACGGCGGCTTGCAGGGGTTCGATGTCGGTGCCGGCGTGGCCGGCCACGATGGCGGCGGCGTGGTACGGGGCCAGCAGCGGGCCGAAGCGGGCCAGCTTGCGCACCGTGGCCGGGTCGGCGTCCACGGCAAAGCCCCGGGGCGTGAAGCCACCGCCGTCGCTCTCGATGGCGGCCAGGTGGGTTTCGTGGTTGAGCTGGGCCAGGCGGGCGTACTCGTTGCCGCCGCGCACGCCGTTTTCCTCGTTCATGAATAGTACCGCCCGCATGGTGCGCTCGGGCTTGAGGCCCGCCGCCCGCAGCAGGCGCAGGGCCTCCATGCTTTGCACGCAGCCGGTGCCGTCGTCGTGCGCACCCTGGGCCAGGTCCCAGGAGTCGAGGTGGCCGCCGACGGTGATGATTTCGAGCGGAAACTTGCTGCCTTTGATTTCGCCCACCACGTTGTAGCTTTTTTCGTCGGGCAGGGTCAGGCAGCTCATTTCCAATTCAAACTCCAGGGTGGGGTCGGCTTTGAGGAACAGGCTCAGCTCGTCGGCCGAGTTGGTGCTGAGGGCCGCGCCGGGCACGGGCACCAGGCCGGGCTCGTAGCGGGTCATGCCGGTGTGGGGGAAGTCGTCGCGGGCGGCGGTGAGGGAGCGCACCAGCGCCCCCACGGCCCCGCGCTTGCCAGCCTCGGCGGGGCCGGAGCGGCGCTGGTCGCCGGCGCGGCCATACGCCTGGCCCGGCTCAATCAGAGCATCGTCGAAGGCCCGGTTGAAGAACACAAACTTGCCCTTCACGGCCGCATCGGGCAGGGCTTTCAGCTCCTCAAAGCTTTTGACCTCCACTACGCCCGCCCGCAGCTTGCCGCCGGTGCCCGGCGAGCTGCCCAAGGCGCACACGTTGGCCACCACGCCCTTGCCTTTGCGGCCAATAATTTCGGCCCGCTCGCGCTCGCCGCGCACCCAGTGCGGCACTAGCACTTCCTGGGTGTACACGCGGTCGAAACCCGCTTTTTCCATGGTTTGGCGGCCCCACTCCACGGCCAGCGCGGCCTGCGGCGAGCCCGCAAGGCGCCCGCCAATGCGGGTGCAGAGGTAGCGCAAGTTTTCGTAGCTCTGCCCCCGCACCAGGGCCTCGTCAAAAATGCGGCGGATGGCGAGGGAGTCGGTTTTGGCGGCGGTTTTGGCGGCGGCCGGGGCCGGGGCCTGCCCCCAGGCGCCGTGCCCGCCCAGAGCGAAGAGCAGGGCCACAGCCCCGGTTTTCCAGTTTTTCAGCATCGTTTTAGCGCGTCGTTGGCCCCGGCACCTGCTGCCGGGGGAGCACGAAAATACGCTTTGCGGCGTGCCAACCGCCGGGAGCCGCCGCCCCCGCCCCCGAAACGCCGCGACTTTGGGCCGCCGCCCGCCGCCGCTGGCCCGTATGTTTCAGCGGCCACCCCGAAGGCTTGCGATGCTCGTCTGAAGGCTTGCGATGCTCGTCTGAAGGCTTTCGATGCTCATCTGAAGGCTTGTGGCACTCGTCTGAAGGCTTCCGATGCTCGTCTGAAGGCTTCCGATACTCGTCTGAAGGGATTCAACCTTGCCATGATAGTATTCTGACCAGAAAAGCACTCGGTCGCGGCGGCCGCACGGTCGGGGCGGGCCGTAGCGGCGGGGTA
>JANXUO010000495.1 GCA_025356245.1 Hymenobacter sp. | reverse complement strand
CTCGGCCTCGACCTGATTAACAACGGGGCCACCTTCGCCCTCGACCCCAGCAGCGAGGTCGGCTTCGGCAGCCCCACCCAGAACCACACCGTGAAGGGCACGGCCGCCGTGCCCTTCCAAATCCTGACCGTGGGCGAGCGCAACCTGCGCGGCAGCGGCGACGCCCTGTTCCTGGCCGTGTCCGTCACCGTGGCCCGCAAGCTGGCCCTGAGCCACCAGTCGTCGGTGGACCTGACGCTGAACAGCGCGACGGGGCAGCGCGGCAGCCTCACGCTGCTCTCCACGCCCACGGCCACGGCCCTGATTGTGCAGGACGGCAGCAGCGCCGTGACGGGCACGGCCACCGTGCAGCGCGCCCTGGCCACGGCCAACGCCGGGCTGGGCTACCGCCACTACAGCTCGCCGGTGAGTGGCAACACGCTCAACGACCTGGCCACGGCCAGCTTCACGCCGGTGTTCAGCACCAGCTACAACACGGCCACCACGGCCCCGCCCGCCGCGGGTTTCCCCACGGTGCTGGGCTACGACCAGGGCCGGATGAACACGACGGCCTACACGGGCTTTGACCGGGGCTGGTTCTCGCCCGCCGCCACCGCCCCGATGGGCGCGGCCACGGGCTACGCCGTGCAGCTGCGCGGCACCGAGCTGGTGGACTTTGCGGGCGTGCCCCGCACCGGCAACGTGCCCCGCACCCTGCCCCGCGCCACGGGCAGCGTCGGCGGCGAGGGCCTGCACCTGGTGGGCAACCCCTACCCCGCCCCGATGGACTGGAGCCTGGTGACGGCGGCCGACCGGCTGGGCCTGGACGCGGCCTTCTACGTGTTTGAAAGCAGCAGCCCCTACGGCGGGGCCTACCGCTCGGCCGTGAACGGCGTGGGCGCCAGCAGCTACATCGGGCTGGGCCAGGGCTTCTTTGTGCGCGTCACCCCCGGCCAGACCTCGGGCACGCTCACCTTCAGGAACGCCCACCGCCTCACCGACGAAACCCTGAACGTGCCCGTGCGGCGCGGCGCGGCCGACGCCCGGCCCCTGGTGCAGCTCGCGCTGGCCGGCAACGGCGGCGCGGCCGATAACCTCTACGTGTACGCCGAGGCCGGTGCCACGGCGGGCGTGGACGCGGCCTACGACGCCGCCAAGCTGGCCAACCCCAGCGGCCTCAACCTGAGCAGCGCCGCCGCCACGGGCGAGGCGCTGGCCATCGACGGGCGGGCGGCGTTTGCCGCCGGCACGGTCATCCCCCTCCAGGTTTCCGTGCCCGCTGCCGGGGCGTATGCCTATACGGCCTATGTGTCCCATATCCCCGCTGGCCTTTCAGCCTACCTGGTGGACCACGCCACCGGCACGCGCACCCTGCTGACCGCCACCGCCCGCTACGCCTTTACGCTGAGCGCCGCCGAAGCCGCCGCCACGGGCACCCTGGCGGGCCGTTTCGTGCTGGCCTTCGGCCCGGCCGCCGGCCCGCTGGCTGCCGCTACCGCCGCAAACGAAGCCCTGCTGACGCTGGCCCCCAACCCAACCCGCGGGGCCGTGACGCTGGCGCTGCCCGCCGCGGCCCAGGCGCGGGCCGTGACGGTGGCCGACGCCCTGGGCCGCGTGGTGCGGAAAACGACGCTGCCCGCCAACGCCGCCACCCTGGCGCTGGACGTGGCCGGGCTGGCCCCCGGCGTGTACACCGTGCGCTGCGCGGCGGCCACGGCCCGGCTGGTGGTGGAGTAGCCGGCGCTGGTGCCGGTGCTGGTGGAGAGGAGCCGCCCGGCCCTGGCCGCCGCTGTTTTTTTGGCCCCCCGTGGCCCGCGTTGGCGGGGCGCGGGGGGCCTTGCGTTGGCGGGAAAGCCGAACAAAATGCCGGCGTATTCTCCTGTGGCCGTGGGGCCGGATTTAACCGCTACCTTTACCGCCGTGCCTCCACCATTGGCGGCCTCAGCCGGCTAACCCGGTTTTTCCCTTCCCTTCCCTTTTTTCTGGATGAAATACCTTTCAACTACCCGCTTGCGGGCGGCCTGCGCGTTGCTGTTGGTTTGGGCCTTGCCCCTGGCGCCGGCCCTGGCCCAAACCACCCCGGCCTGGCAAAGCGCCCTGGCCCCCACCCAAACCACCGCCGCCGGCACGGCCGTTACCAAGGCCACGGCCGTGGATGCGGCGAGCGGGGCGGTGTTTGTCACGGGCTCCTTCACGGGGCAGGTGGCCTTTGGCGGCACGGTGCTGACCAGCCTGGGCAGCGACGACGTGTTTGTGGCCCGCTACGAGCCGGCCACCGCCACCTGGGCCTGGGCCAGCCGGGCGGGCGGCAGCAGCGGCAGCGACACGGGCCAGGGCATCGCCACGGACGGCACCAACGTGTACGTGACGGGTTCCTTCACCAGCAGCGCCGGATTCTTTGCCGGGCAGCCGGCGGCCGTCACGCTCAACGGCACGGGCAGCGAGG
>JANXUO010000461.1 GCA_025356245.1 Hymenobacter sp. | reverse complement strand
GGAGCCACCCCGCCCGTGGCGTTGCCGGTGCAGCCCACTTCGGCGAATGGCCCGGCCGCACCGCTGCCCGACGAGAGCAGGCGCACCTGCTGGGCCGCTGCCCCGCTTACGCTTACGCGCACAGCCCGGCTGGCCGGCCCGGTGGCAGGCGTCACGAAGGTGTACCACACGGCTTGGTAGTTGCTGCTGAGGCCGCAGGAAGTGGAGTTGGACGGCACAATGCCCATCGGCAGGAAAATGCCATTGAACGTCGAGCCAGGCACGGGCTGGCAGGTAGCATCCACGGGCAGAGGCTGGGCCGTGGCCGCAGTGGCGTTGGCGGGCCGCGTGCCCACCGTCACGGTCTGAGGGGCGCTTTGGCCGTTGGTGGCGGCGCAGTTGGCGGTCAGCGTTACGGTGTAATTGGTGGCCGGAGTCAGGCCCGTGATGGTCACCGGCGAGCCGGTGGGTGGGGGCATAACGGTGCCAGCGGCTCCGCCGCCCACCGGCGCATACGTCACGGTGTAGCTCGTGGCCCCGCTGCCGGGCACAAACGTAAGCTGGGCCGTGGTGGCCGTGGAGGCAGAAAGATTAGAGGCCAGGGCCGTGGGGGCCGAACAAGTCGGTGGGACTGTGGCGCACAAGCCAATGGGGCCCAGGCTGCCCGGCAAGGCGAAGCCGGTGGTGTACACCACCACGTAGTAGGTGGTGTTGGGTAGCAGCGGGGCCAGCACCGTGGGCGGCCCCGGTGCACCGGTATAGTAGGCGCACTGCGGCGTGGGCGCAAATGGCCCCGCCGCCCCGCCCGCCGAGGCGTACACGCGCATATTAAAATAGTCGCGGCCGCCGGTAGCCTGTAACTGAATGCCGGTGCTGGCCGGGCCGCTGGTGGCCGTCGTGAACTTGTACCACACGTCGTAGCGCACGTCCAGGGCCCGCGTGCCGCCGCAGGCGTAGCGCAGGTAGCCGGGGGCCACTGTGCTGCTGGTGGGCGTGGCCCCGAGCAAAGTGCTGGCCACGGGCTGGCAAGTAACCCCGATGGGCAAGTCAAGCGCGCCCACGGGGTCGTCGTTAATCAGGGTGGTGCGGAAGTTGCCGCGCACCGAGCGCGGCGAGGTGCCCGCCGCTCCGCCGCAGGCTTGCGTCACGTAGAAGTCGTAGTCTGTGGTCGGGCTGAGGCCGCTCACGTTCAGGCCTTGGCCTGTTGCGGGTTGGGGGGTGGCCGTGGCCGGGTCGAACCCCGCCGGGCCGTACACTACTTGGTAGGGGCCGGGGCTGTTGCCCAGGGTGCGCCAGTTGAGGGTGGCCGTGGTGCCCGTCAGGTTGGTTGCTACCAGGTTGAAGGGCAGGGGGCAGGGCAGCGGCGGTGTGGGCGTGAAGGTGTAGCGCAGGCCCGAAGGGGGCACCGTGGCCGGCGCCAGGGGCATGGCCGTGGCCGGGGCGGGGCTGGCCGTGCTACCGGGCCACGTCGGGCCGGTGCGGGCATTAAAGTCGTTCGGCGAGTAGCCCCGCAGGCCCACCTCCACGGTGTTGGTGCGAGTGGCCGCGCAGGAGCCGTAGGCCAACTCCACGGCGTTGCTCGTCTCATGCAACCGAATCTGGAAGTTTAGTTGGCCAGTGCCGTCACCAAAAACGAAGATATTACTCCATTGAAGTATAAATTCTCGATTTGGTGATGTGCCTATTGTTTCGTGTCGAATTTGCCCGCGCGGGTTCGCAAACCTTCTGCCTTGTATAAAGCAGCCCATTGCGGCGATTGCCCCATCGTAGCCTGTGTCATCGAGCGAAGAAAGCGGATAGGTAGAATCATAGTAGGTGGAAGTAATTCCGCGCTGGTCGCGGCGGCCATGCGGCGCAACGCTGCCGAATGTCAAAAATCCGTTCGAGGCCACGAATCCGCCCGTATAGGACGTGCCATTGAACACAAATGGAAAAGGAATTGCGCCGTTTGGTAATGGGTGAACTACGCCATCAAGGGCATCGGCGTTTGGCCCCGATACCAAATCCGAAATAGCCAGCAATGTCCCGCCCGTAATGGGCGTATAGGGAGCGGAACTCTGCGCGAACGAGTAGCTGGCTACCTGCGCCAAACTTGCGCGAACGGACAGGCCAACCAAAGCGCAGGCCGCAACTAGGATTGCGGCAATGCGCCGTGCAAATTTTAATAAATAATTTTTCATGGCAGGTACTGGTTTCAGGACGCAAAAACAGCCGTTGCCATGCCGCTCCCGACGTGCGAACGCATCGAATACGGCACTGCAACGGCTATTTGCGTCTATTTACGGGTGAGAGAAACGGTTTCCGTACGCTGGCTCGTTACGGCCCGCAGGGTGTATACCCCGGCGGGCACGGCGGCGGATTTCCACGTCAGCACCACTTGGCCAGTGGCCGGGGCACGTTCGCCGACGGGCGTCAGGTCGGCCACTTGCCGGCCGGTCAGGTCGGTTACCAACACCCGGCGCAACTCCTCGCCGGGTTGCAGGCGCAAGGTTACGCTGGTGGCCTCGTCCAAGGGGTTCGGATAGGCTTCGAGCAAGCCGGTTGCCATTTTGGAAGCCGCCCCTTTCAGGCCGCCGTTGCCCCGGCCCGGCCGTAGCGGCGTGGTGGTGCTGGCCTGCGTTTTGGTATAGCGGAAACTGACCTGTTGCCGCTGAATATCGGCGAACAAATGCGTTATGCCGAATCCGTCAGGAGGCGTAATGTGCCGCCCCGCCAAACTCGGCCGCCACTGCGTTTGCTTGGCACTAAGGTTAACCCGACTGTAGGTCAGCGGTTGTGGTGCGCCCGTGCCGCCGCCGCCCGGGCTGGTAAAGCTGCCACCGGCTTTCATCGACACGGCCCACACATCGCGCTCGTTGCCCCCGTTGTAGTCCCGCCCTGCCCAACTTACCGTGTACTGCGACTCTTGGTTGCTGTAGCTTATGACCGGCTCTACCGATTCAAGACTAGTGTAAGTAGGGTTGAGCAGCGTTGGAACAGGCCGAAAAACAGTGCCATACTTGCTGTAGTTCAAAATGCTGTATTCTCCCGTGCCACAATCGGGGCGGCTGCGGTCTACCACTATCTCCACCGTTTCCGGCCCGTTGCTGTCCAATGTGCCGGGGGCCGCAATGCGCGGCGAGCCGAGTATGTCGTTCTCGCTGTACGCCCATTCGTGGGTCGCCACCGTGTCGAGGCCGGAATTGTCGTGACCGCACCGATAGCGGTACTGCCGCACGCTTAGCCGGTTGATGATTTTGAAAAGGCCGTTGCCGCGCCGCGAATCACCGTCCACGTAGTGCCGGATGAAGGTGCTGGACACCACGGCATCGTTTTGGCTGCCTTCCGAGATGGCGATGTCCGGATGCAAAGTTTGTTCAAATAGGCCCGTGGGTGGGTCTTTTACTAGGATGCCGGGAAATCCATTTGAAATGGTACACGGCTGAATATTGCCCCGAATGTCGCCAGTCGCGAAATAAGTGCGGCTGAAGGTGACGTGTTGTACAAACGAGTAGGATGCGAAGTAACTGCTGTTGGAGGCCACGGTCACGGTCACATCGTCGTCCACAGACTGCTGCCAGGTCAGAGCCACCAGCCCCTGCGCGTTGGCATCGAGGTTAGGGTAGGCGTGTTCGTACGCGGGGTTGGGGTCGCCCAGGGCCACGCTGAAATCGGGCGTGTTGTCGAAGCCACTGCCATTCCAATGGTAGCCAATGTATTGGGTTTGGCGGCCGTCAACGTACACGACGTTGGCGTACAATTCACCTGGATTAGCTGGGTCGTAGGCCAGCACCACGTCGGGGTCGCTCGATTGGCCCCGGATGGTCGGAAGCTGAAACGAAACGCCAGGGTTGTTGAAGCCGCCCTTTGCCAGCACTGGAAACGGCGACGCACTTGGTTCGATGATGGCCCACGAAAGGTACGCCCGGCCCTGACCGTCGTCCCAAGTCATGGCCTGCAACACATGGTCTTGATACATGATGGCATCGGTGCCCGTGTGCTGCACGTTAGCAAACGGCTGGCCCACGGGTTCGGCCTGTTCATCAGGATATAGCGGCGCAATGCCCGGTATTTGTTGCGCCTGCGTCAGCATTGCGCAAAGAGAGAGAGCGTTATGACTCGCCCAAGTAAAAAGTTTCGCATTGGTAAGAGGAGAAAAAGTGGAAAGACCTTTTGGCGAAATGCCGGGGCTAAAATAGCGGTTTATTTTCAAAACGCCAAACTATTTTTTGTATTTCTTAACGGCTCTTCCAATTCGCAACCGTTCTGCCACTTACGCCGTATGGCCCGCGCCCTTGCTGCCCCCTTACCGCCGCCCATGAAAACCCTCGCCCGCGACCTGAGTTGGCTGCGCTTTAATGCCCGTGTACTCCAGGAAGCGCAGTCGCCCACGGTGCCGTTGCTCGAACGCCTGAAATTTCTGGCCATCTTCAGCAGCAACCTCGATGAGTTTTTTAAGGTGCGCGTGGCCACGCTGCGCCGCCTGGCCCGCCTCAAAAAGAAAACCCGCGCCCAACTGGCCGAGCGGCCCCGGCCCGTGCTGCGCGCCGTGCTGGCCGAGGTGAACCAGCAGCAGGCCGACTTCGGCCATACCTTTCGCGAGCTGCTGCTGCCGGCGCTGCACGCCGAACGCATTCACCTGCCAGCGGTGGAAGAGCTGACGGCCGACCAGCGCAGCTGGGTGGCGGGCTACTTTCGGGAGCACGTGCGCGAGCTGTTGTCGCCGGTGGTGCTGGACGAAACCCTGCACCACCTGTTTCTGAAAGACCAGGCCGTGTACCTCACCCTGCACCTGAGCGAGCCCACCGAGCGGGGCACCGAACCCGAGCGGGTGCTGGTGCTGGAACTGCCCACCAAGCGCCACGGCGGCCGCTTTGTGCAGCTGCCCGACGTGGGCGACGACCACTACGTGCTGTTTCTGGACGACGTGATTCGCTGCTGCGCCGCCGAGCTGTTTCCGGCCTACGGGCAGGTGGCGGTCAACTCCATCAAGCTCTCGCGCGATGCCGAGCTGGACATTGCCGAGGAAGTGTCGGGCGATGTGATGGAGAAAATCCGGCGCAGCGTGGCCAAGCGCAGCACCGGCTACCCCGCCCGCCTGCTCTACGACCCGCAGATGCCCGCCGCGGTGCTCACCGCCCTTAAGCAAAAAACCGGCATCGGCGACGAGGAGTTGGTGGAAGGCAGCCGCTACCACAATTTCCGCGACTTCTTTGGTTTTCCGAGCTTTGGCGCGGCACGGCTGGCCTACCCCGTGCAGCGGCCCGTGCCCCACCGCACCTTGCCCCGCACGGGCAGCCTGCTGGCCGCCATTGGCCAGCGCGACCACCTGCTGCACCCGCCCTACCAGAGCTTCGACTACGTGACGCGCCTGCTGCGCGAAGCCGCCCGCGACCCGCGCGTGTCGGCCATCAGCATTACGCTGTACCGGGTGGCGGTCAAAAGCGCCGTGGTCAAGGCGCTGCTGAAGGCGGCCCGCAACGGCAAGCAAGTCACGGCAGTAGTGGAGCTGAAGGCCCGCTTCGACGAGGAGTCGAACCTGTATTGGGCCGAGAAGCTGCAACGCGCCGGGGCGCAGGTCGTCTTCACGCCACCCGAGCTGAAGTGCCACGCCAAGCTGCTGCTCATCAGCCGCCGCGAGGCCGACGAAACCACCCGGCAGTACGCCTACCTCAGCACCGGCAACTTCAACGAAGCCACCAGCACCGTGTACACCGACCACGGCCTGTTCACGGCCGACGGCCGCATTACCGACGAGGTGGCCGCCGTGTTCAACTACCTGCACGATGCGGGCCCGCCGCCCGCCCTAAAATACTTGCTGGTAGCCCCCTTCGCGCTCAAATCCAGCCTTGAAGACTTCATCGACTTCGAGATAAAAGAAGCCAAAAAAGGCCGCCCGGCCTTTATTATTCTCAAAGTCAATGCCCTCGAGCACCCCAGCATGATGCAGCGTCTCTACGCGGCCAGTGCCGCCGGGGTGCAAGTCGAGTTGATTGTGCGCGGCATTGGTTGCCTGCTGCCCGGCCAAGCCAGCCTGAGCGAAAATATCCAGCAGCGCAGCATCATCGACCGCTACCTCGAACACAGCCGGGTGTACGTATTTGGCCACGCGGGCCACGAGCAAGTGTATTTATCCTCTGCCGATTGGATGACCCGCAACCTGGAGCGTCGGGTGGAGGTAGCGTTTCCGCTGCTCGACGAAACCCTGCGCGCCGAGTTGCGTCAGCTGCTTGATTTTCAGCGGCACGACAATGTAAAAGCCCGCGATTTTGACAATAATTTCAGCGCGCCAGCTCCCGGCGAGAAACCTCTGCGGGCGCAGGTTGAAACCCGCCGCTGGCTGGCCGCCCGTAAGAAATAAGGTGGCGGCTGGAGGACGGCCGGTTACTTTTTGGCGGCAGCGTTGCCCTCGCTTTCGGCTTCGCCGCCGGTGCCAATATTGAGCATTTCGAGGGCCAGCCGCCAGCCGGCTACTGCCTCGCGGCGCCAGATGCGAAGGTAGCTGCCGGTTTCTTCGGGCTGCCCGGCAATGGGGGAGGGGCGGCGCAGGGTGCCTACGGCAAAGCCGATGTCGCCGCTGGCAGCTAGCCGCACGGTGGTGGGCACAAACAGGTAAGCAAAGCCCGGATTTTCGGATACTACCTGGGCCGAACTGCCGGTAAGTGCCAACTGTCCAGGGCGGTACAAGCGGCCTTCGGTGCTGAGGCACTCCTGGTAGGTTTTGGCCGGAGTCTTCATTTCGTCGGCAATAAACTTACGCTCCAGGGCCAGCAGAATGCCGTTGGGCGCGGCTGTGGGCAGGGCCTGGGCGGTGGGTAGCAGCGGGTGAGCTACTTCGGCTCCGGGTTCGGTGGCAGCACTAATCTGGCCGTGTTCAACGCCCATGTCCACCACAAATTTCCAGTCGCCGTTGAGCTGTTTGTGCCACACCGTAACGTACTGGCCGGTAGCCGTAGGGGCTGCAGTCGGGCCGCGCCGCCAGGTACCGGTGGTGTAAGCCATTTCGCCCGATTGCGCGGCGTCGGCCCACACGGGCGTCCAGGCCAGCGGTGGAGTACCTGTGGCGGGGCGCGCCTGCCACAGGGCCGGCGCGTTCACGGCATCGCCGTCCTCAAAAACCACGCCTTCGGGGGCGCTGAAGGCCAGGAAGCCCGCCCGGCTGCCGCTTGCCGCTATTTGGGCAGCGAAGTCAGCTTCAGCCTTTAGTGCGGCCTGCCGCGTGGTGGTTTGGGCCAAACTTAATCCCGGAAATAGGCAAAACAAGCTTAGAGTAGCAACTTTCATATTTCAAATCATTGATAATGAGTTTGCGGGTCAGTATATTGCTCAGGGTTAATTTTAACTGGGTATTGCAAAGATGCGAATAATAACTCAACTCTGCTTACGGAGTTAGTAAGGCTTTAGCTATGTTGTTTGAATAATACAAAGCCGCGTTTCTTTCGTTTAAGTCACCTGCCACGGTCAATGGCCAAGGTGTGCTTCCTGCCGACGACGACCCGCCCTAATTTTACACCTGAAGGCCCTTGCTGCCCGTTTCTTATCATTCTGTTAAGTTGCTATGCCCCGCAAAAAAGTATTGTTTCTGATTGGCTCGCCCAACCAAACCACCCAGATGCACCAGATTGCCGACCTGCTGGCCGACGAGTTTGATGCCTACTACAGCCAGATTTACTACGACGGCTGGATGCGCGGCTTCTACCAGTTCCTGCTCTGGACGCGCGGGCTGGAGCCGACCGTGGTGTCGGGGCATTTCAAGCAGAAAGCCGACGCTTACCTGGCCCAGCACCAGCTGCCCAACGATTTTGAGAACCGCGCCTTTGGCCACCGCTACGACTTGCTGGTGTGCTGTTCCGACATCATCGTGCCCTGGAACCTGCTGGGTACCACCAAGTCCGTCTTCGTGCAGGAGGGCATGACCGACCCGCTTAACCGGTGGGCGCGGCTGGTGAAGCGCCTTACCAACTTCCCGATTCTGGCCATCGGCACCGCGCTCAACGGCATGAACAACTGCTGCGATGTGTACTGCGTGGCCTCGGCGGGCTACGCCGCGCATTTCGAGCGCATGGGCGTGAGCCCCGAAAAGCTGGTGGTGACGGGCATCCCCAACTTCGACGATGTGGAGAAGCTGCGGGCCAACGACTTTCCGCACCGGGGCTACGTGCTGGTGGCCACCACCGACATGCGCGAAACTTACCGCCCCGACAACCGCCGCACGTTCATTGCCGAGGCGGTGCGCATTGCCGCTGGCCGCCCGCTGATTTTCAAGTTTCACCCCAACGAAAAAATGGCCCGCGCCACCGCCGAGGTCGAAAAATGGGCCCCGCCCGGCACCCGCATCTTCACCAGCGGCAACACCGACGAGATGATTGCCAACTGCGACGTCCTCATCACCCAGTACAGCACCGTGGCCTACGTGGGCTTGGCCCTGGGCAAGGAGGTGCACTCGTTTTTTGACGTGGCCGACCTGCGCCGCAAGCTGCCCTGGCAGAACGGCGGCAGCAGCGCCCGCCGCATCGCCGACGTTTGCCGGGGCTTTGTGGCGTTTGACGGCCGCGACGGCGGGGCATTTTTGCGGGGGCGGACGTAGGGCAGCAACCGGCACAGGCAAAAAGGCGGGCCGATGAGTTGAGGACAAGGAATTGCCCAACAGGGCCGCGGCCGGTGGGGCGGGGCCGCCAATCCGAAAACCGGCCTTCGGCCATCCGAAGTCGCTATGTTCAACCCGAAAACCCGACCTTGGACATCCAGTGTTGCCATTCTCAACCCGAAAACCATACTTTGGACGTCCGAAGTGCCTTGGGCGAAGTTGCGCAAGGGACTTCGGATAGCCGAAGGCCCGCTGCCGGAAACGGCGTTTTGCGGTATGGCGTGCAGCGGCCGGTAGTCGCGGCGGTTATGTGCGGCCTTTAAGCAGTTGGCGCGAGGCAGAGCCCGCGCCAAACCCCCGCGTCGCCGTATTTTTGACGGCCCATCCCTAACCCTTGAATTCCTTGAAAAACCGCTACTTTTTGGCCCTTGCGCCGCTGCTGGGCAGCCTGGCCCTGGGCCTGCTTTCGCCCACGGCCGCCCGAGCCCAGGAGGCCGCCGTGTTGCTGCGCGATGCCACCGCCGTGCCCTCGCCGCTGGCCGATGCCCTGGCCCAGGCCCGCCCGCTGGTGCTGGACGTGGCCGCCGCCCGCGCCGTGCTGGCCACGGCCCCGCCCGAAGCCGCCACCACGGCCGCCCCGCTGGTGCTGGCCCTGCCGCTGCCCGACGGCGGCACCGGCCGCTTTGCCGTGTGGCAAACCGCCGTGCTGGCCCCGGCCCTGGCCGCCCGCTTCCCCGACATTCATACCTATGCTGGCTACGGCCTCGACGATGCCACGGCCACCGTGCGCCTCGACCTGACGCCCGCCGGGTTTCACGCCCAGATTTTATCGGCCACTACCGGCACGGTGTACATTGACCCCGCCCGGCGCGACGAAGCCCGGCACTACCTCAGCTTTTTTGGGCGCGACCGACAGCGTTCGGCCGCCGAGGCCGGGGCTTGCGGCTTTTTGCCCCAGCCCAAGGACGCTGTGGGCCGCGCGGCCCGGCAGCAGCGGGCAGGGCCGGGCGGCGGGCCGCTGGCCATTGCCAGCGGGGGGGTATTGCGCACCTACCGGCTGGCGGTGGCTACCACCGGTGAGTATTCGGCGTTTCACGGGGGCACGGTGGCAAGTGTGCAGGCGGCCATCGCCACCACCATCAACCGCGTGGTGGGCGTGTACGAGAAGGAGCTGGCCGTGCGCCTGGTGCTGGTGCCCAACAACAACCTGCTCATCAACCTCAACGCCAGCACCGACCCCTACACCAACGCCAATGGTGGGGCCATGCTGGACGAAAACCAAGCCAACGTGGATTCCCTCATCGGCAACGCTAATTACGATATTGGTCACGTGTTCAGCACCGGCGGCGGCGGCATTGCCGGGTATGCCGTGGTGTGCGATGCCGCCACCAAGGCCCAGGGCGTCACGGGCAGTGCTTCGCCGGTCGGCGACGCGTTCGACATCGACTACGTGGCCCACGAGATGGGGCACCAGTTTAGTGGCAGCCATCCGTTTAACGGCACCACGGGCAGCTGCGGCGGCGGCAACCGCTCGCCCGAGGCGGCCTGGGAGCCCGGCTCGGGCAGCACCATTATGGGGTACGCCGGCATTTGTCCGCAGCAAAACCTGCAACCCAACTCCGATGCTTTCTTTCACGTGGGCAACTACGAGGAGATGCGCAACTTCATTGTGACCACGCCCTGCGCCGTGGTGAGCGCCACCACCAACACGCCGCCCGCCGTGAGCGGCCCGGCCAGTGGCCTTGTTATGCCCTACGGCACGCCTTTCCGGCTGACGGCCACCGCCGCCGACGCGGAGGCCGATGCCCTGACGTACAGCTGGGAGGAGCTGGACCTGGGCACCGCAGGCTCGCCCACGGCCACCCAGGTGGCCAACAACAACGTGCCGCTGTTCCGCTCGTTTGCGCCCAGCGCGTCGCCCACGCGCTACTTTCCGAAGCTGACCGACCTGGTGGCCAACCGCATCGTAATTGGCGAGCGGCTGCCGACGGTGACGCGCGCCCTCACCTTCAAGTGCACCGCCCGCGACCAGCACCGCAGCCCCGTGGGCGTGATTGGCGGCGTCAGCAGCAGCGACTCGCTGAAGCTGCTCGTGACGCGCAACGCCGGCCCTTTTGCCGTGACGGCCCCCAACACGGCCCTCACCTGGGCCGGCGGCAGCACTCAAACCGTGACCTGGGCCGTGGCCGGCACCGACGCCAACGGCGTGAACTGCGCCACCGTGAATATCCGCCTCAGCACCGACGGCGGCCTGACGTACCCCACGGCCATGGCCCTGGGGGTGCCC
>JANXUO010000389.1 GCA_025356245.1 Hymenobacter sp. | reverse complement strand
CGTCGCCGGAACGGCGAATAACTCGCGGAGGCTGCCCTTGAAATACCCTGACAATTATTCGCCGTTCCGGCGACGCGAAGCTGGAGCTGCGCGGTACGCTCACACCCCCGCCCCGGCCGCCAGCCGGGGCGTTTTTCGTTGCTTTGCACCATGAACCTGCTTCCGCACTACTTCCCCGCCTTCACGCCCGCCCAACTGCGCCAGTTTGCGCTGCTCGAAACCGAGTTTCGGGCCATCAACGAGCAAATCAACCTCGTCTCGCGCACCGACATGGACAATTTTGGCGAACGCCACCTGCTGCACTCGTTGGGTATTGCCAAAGCGGTGCAGTTTGCGCCCGGCAGCGCGGTGCTCGATGTGGGCACCGGCGGCGGCCTGCCCGGCTTGCCCCTGGCCATCGCCTTCCCCGAAGTAAAATTTCACTTGGTGGACAGCATCGGCAAAAAAATCCGTGCCGTGCAGTATATGGCCGGTGCCCTGGGCCTCGACAACGTGACGGCCGAGCAAATCCGCGCCGAGCAGGTGCGCGACAAATACGATTTCGTGGTGAGCCGCGCCGTTACCCGTCTCGCCGCGTTTCATCCCTGGGTTGCCAAAAGCTACAAAGCCAAGCCCGCTCCCGGCGCCGGCCTCTACTACCTCAAAGGCGGCGACCTCACCGACGAGCTGGCCGAGCTGGGCCGCAAAGCCCGCGTCACTAACCTCAGCGACTTTTTCAAAGAGGAATTTTTCGAAACCAAGAAAGTGGTGTTCGTAGCCGCGTGAGGCGGCGTAATGTGGCTTGAAACCCCACGCTACCCCGGCGTTTCTCGGGTCAAAAAGTCCACCGCCCGCCGCTCCGAATAATAGGGCCCGTCGGGTAATCCTTCGGCAAAGCCCACGTGCCCGCCGCCGCCCGTAATTTCCAGAAAGAACTTCCCCGAGGCCTCGGCCGCTGCCACCGGGTAGCAGGTGCCGGGCAAAAACGGGTCGTTGGCGGCATTCACCAGCAGCGTGGGCACTCGAATGGCCGCCACGTATTGCCCCGAGCTGGCGTGGGCATAATATGCTTCGGCCGAAGCAAAGCCGTGCATGGGCGCCGTGTAGCGGTCGTCAAAATCGGGAAAATTGCGCAGGTCCTCCAAGCCCGTCAAGTCCACTTGCTCGGGCCGTTGGGCCGCCTTGGCCCGCACCTTCAGCCGCAGCGATTTCAGAAAGCGCCGCATGTACACCTGGTTTTGCAGCCGCCCGATGTGGACGGCGCTGCCTTTGAGGTCGGTAGGCGTGGAGAAAACCACCGCCCGCTGCACCTCGGGCGGCACCTGGGCCGGGTTTTCGCCCAAAAACTTAAGTGTCACGTTGCCGCCCGCGCTAAACCCCACCAGAAACACGCGCTTGTAATGGCCATCGGCCAGCGCGTGGTGCAGCACCTGCGCCAGGTCGCCGGTATCGCCCAGGTGATAGGAGCGAAGCAAGCGGTTGGGCTCGCCGCCGCAGGAGCGGTAGTTCCAGGCCAGGGCATCAAATCCGGCCTCGTTCAGGGCCCGCACCATGCCCCGGATGTAGGGCCGTTGGCTGTCGCCCTCCAGCCCGTGCGAGACGATGGCCAGCGTACCGACCCGGCGGTGCTCGGGCAGCCGCGCCCAGTCGAGGTCGAGGAAATCGCCGTCGGGCAGCTCCAGTCGCTCGCGCCGGTAGGGCACGGCGGGGCCGGTGCGCCACAGCGCCGGCACAATGGTTTGGGCGTGGCCGTTAAGCTGATAAAAAGGCGGTTGAAACGGCGAGGAGGTAACGAGGGGCATAGCAAAAGCAAAGACAAGCCGGAAAGAAGCAGCCGTAAAGTTCGGAAGTATTCGGCTTGCATACTACTTTGCGAACGCCGGCCGAATAAAAAAGGAGCCCCGCCTCACTTTTTTTTGCCCAGGCTTTGCACCGCTCAACTTTTCACGTACCTTTGCACTCCCAAACGACGAAAAACGGCCTTGCGCCGACCGCGATAGATACCCATGGCAAACCACAAATCGGCCCTCAAGCGCATCCGCAGCAACGAAGCTAAGCGCGTATTGAACCGTTACCAGCACAAATCGACCCGCACGGCCATCAAAAAGCTGCGCCTCACCACCGACAAAACCGCCGCCCAAGAGCAGCTCATCAAGGTGACGTCGATGCTTGACCGCCTGGCCAAAAAGAACATCATCCACAAAAACAAAGCTGCTAACAACAAAAGCAAGCTGACAAAGCTCGTCAACGCGCTCTAGTGCGAGACGAGTTTAGGAAGGCCAGACTGCGCCGCCCCAAGGTCTGGTCTTCCGCTCTACACCAAACTGCCCCGTTCCAACTTGGAACGGGGCAGTTTGCGTTTTTGGAGGTAACGGTTTGCAGCTACCCGAAGGGAGGGCTTTTTACCACAAAACTTGATTTGAAAAACTAATGGTTGATTAACCACAATACTGTCTTTAGAACACGAAACCCCGCCTCTTGGGTAGGTGCTGTTATGTGTAGTTTTCATTTCAATTTAGTTTTCTGTCTGTTGTCCAGTATTCATTACTTCTTCAACATATTTAACTGCGTCACTTACTACAATTGAAAAAACTCCTCCCTTATCATTGTCAAACGCTTCCTTCCAAATATTGTATCCTTCTTTGAAGTCAGGTAACTTATTGTCTGAGGAAACAAGTGTTGTAACACTTTTAAGAACAGCGTCTTTTGATAAAGGTAAGTGTCCAATGTCGTCAGAGAACCCATTTGGTCGTTGCGGATTTTTTAACTTAAGTCCATTTACATAAATATGAACAATTACACCAGCACTGTCATACTTCTCAACTTTCAAAATTGTCAAAGTTGAATTGTCTTCACCAATCCTTGTATTATATTTCCAAATTTGTCCCACTTTGAATTTGTCATCTTGAAAATCTCTTTCGTCTTTTGGCTCATTACAGCCAGTTAGCCAATTTAAAAGTCCAGCCATAAGAATTAATATTTTTATTGTTTTCATCTGTCGTTTTGGTGTCCACTAAAATTACACATAACATTTGGCTTCACGCAACTCGCAATCGTTACGAGTTGCGTGAAGCCAGCTAAATTGAAGTGGTTCAGGTAAGACCATTACGCCACGCTCACCTTCACCATATTGGCCTTGCCCTTGTCCTGAATGGGCATGGCGCCGGTGTTGATGAACACATCGCCGGTTACGAGGTGGCCGGTGGTGGTCAGCACGTAGCGGATGTCGGAGATGGTGCTGTCGGTGCTCACGAGGCGGTCGTAGTAGAAGCCACGCACGCCCCACACCAGGCTTAGGGCGGTGAGCAGCGGGCGGTTGTCGGTGAAGATGAAGATGTCGGCTTTGGGGCGGTATTTGGCCAGTTGGAAGGCCGTGTAGCCCCGGTGCGTCATGCCGGTAATGGCTTTGGCACCCGTGTTTTTGGCCAAGTGACAGGCGGCCGAGAGCACGCTGTCGGCCATGAAGCTGGTGCTTTCGGGGCCGATGGGCCACCAGCGGTGAAACAGCTGCGGGCTGCGGGTTTCAACGCTCAAAATGGTGCCCACCATCGAGCGGATAACCTCGGCCGGGTACGCGCCCACGGCCGTTTCGGCCGACAGCATCACGGCGTCGGCCCCGTCGAGGACGGCGTTGGCCACGTCGCTGGTTTCGGCGCGGGTGGGGCGGGGGGCGGTTATCATGCTCTCCATCATTTGAGTAGCCACAATTACGGGCTTGCCGGCCGCATTGCACTTGGCAATAATCATCTTCTGGGCCATGGGCACTTCCTCCATTTTCACCTCCACGCCGAGGTCGCCGCGGGCCACCATCACGGCATCGGCCAGGGCAATTATTTCGTCGATGTTGCGCAGGCCGTCGGGGGTTTCGATTTTGGCCACCACGCGGGTAGTTTTGCCCGCTTCGGCAATCAGGTTCTTGATGAAGCGGATGTCGTCGGCCTTGCGGGCGAAGCTCAGGGCTACCCAATCCACGTCGTTGGCGAGGCCGAATTGCAGGTCTTCGATGTCCTTTTCGGTCATGCTCGGGGCCGATACTTCCGAATCGGGCAGGTTGATGCCCTTGCGGGGCTTCACCAAGCCGCCGTAGATGACTTCCACGTCCACCTCGCTCTCGCGGTCGGTGGCCAGCACCTTGAGCTCAATCTTGCCGTCGTCGATGAGAATCATGTCGCCCGGCTTCACGTCGCGGGCCAGGCCCAGGTAAATAGTGGTGAGGCGGGTGGCGGTGCTGGTTTCTTTCTCGCCGCACACCAGCTTTATTTTGTCGCCGCGCACGATTTCGACCCCGCCGCCTTCTACTTCGCCCAAGCGAATTTTGGGGCCTTGCAGGTCCTGCAGCAGGCCCACGGCCGTGCGCATGTCCTTGTTGAGGCGGCGCACCGTGTTGATAACGGAGAGGTGTTCCTCGTGCGTACCGTGCGAAAAATTGAGGCGAAACACATCGACGCCCTCGCGAATGAGCATCCCGAGCAGGTCGTAGGTATTGGACGCGGGGCCCACGGTGGCCACGATT
>JANXUO010000386.1 GCA_025356245.1 Hymenobacter sp. | reverse complement strand
TTAAACGTCGAACCCGGCTCGGTGCGGCCCTGGTCGGCGAAGGCGTAGTTGTAGTCTTCTTTGTAGGTGCCGTCGGTGGCCTTGCCCAGGTTGGCCACGGCCTTGATTTCGCCGGTGGTCACTTCCATCAAAATCACGCAGCCGTACTGGGCATTATTATCCACCAGTGACTTGTAGAGGGCGTTTTCGGCCACGTCCTGCAAGTTGATATCGAGCGTCGTTTTTACGTCGTAGCCGGGCACGGGCTTCAGCTCGGTGCCGTCGTACACGGGCTTCACGCCGCCGGGCACCCGCTCAAACAGCGCCTCGCCGACCTTGCCGGCCAAGTCGGGCTGAAACGTGTACTCTAGGCCCGCGCCGTGCTGGTCTTCGTTCACGAAGCCGATGGTGCGCTGCGCCAGCCCGCCAAACGGCCGGAAGCGCTTGTCCACCTTCTCAAAAATAGCCCCGCCCCGGTTGCGCTTTGTCCGAAACACCGGCCATTGCGCCATGGCCTTTTTCTCCTGAAAATTAATTTGCCGCGAGTTGAGGCGAATGTAGCGCACCGCCGGCTCCTTCGCGTTGTAGGCGTTGGTGAGGCGGCGGCGGTATTCCTGCACGCTGCGGTCACCAAAAAAGTGCGACAGATGCCAGGCCAACGAATCAATGCCCGCCCGAAACACTTCGGTTTCGACCACGCCAGGGTCCCAGGCAACGCGGTAAAACGGCAACGAGGTAGCCATAATACTCTCGTTGTCGGAGTAAATATTGCCCCGCGTGGCCGGCACCGGCTGGTAGCTGATGCGCCGCTCCTGCTCCAGGGCCCGCCACTTGGCACCCTCTTGAAACTGAATGCGCGTCGCCTTCCAGAATATCATCCCCGAAAACACGGCCACGCCTAAAAAGGCCAACCGTACCCGCGTCACAATCGACTGCTTAACGCTTTTCACCGATGCTTGGGTTGAGGAGTGGAGGAATGGGAACGGGCCGCCTCTTTCTTGTGCGGCGTTGTACTTTTTTGTACTGATTTGCGGGGGTTGAAGGCGTTTCTAGCGCCAGCAGAGGCCTTTTTGCCCGGTTTTGCCTGGTTGGTTTCGCGCTTGCCACTTGCCCGGAGCGGCGCACTCAGTCGTTTTTGGGCGGCCGAGCGGCCTTTTTGGGCAGCCGGCTTGGCGACGGCCCGGCTACCAATGGCGGCTCCCGTTGTGGCGGCGGCGTCAGGGTCCAACTCGTCGGCCTGAGGCGGGGCAATTATCTCGGGGCCAGTATTTTCTTCGGACGTCAGGCGGCGGCGACGACCCGCCAGCGAGTCGGCGAGCTGCGCCGCAATGGAGTCGCGGGCCACGCGGGCTCCGAGCGAGTCGGCGGTGAGCACGGGCAGCAGTTCAAGGGCCGCCGCGTCGAGGTGCCCGGCGGGCACGTTGATGCGGAAGGGCGGCGAACCGCTCTCCACCATGCCCAACGCGGCCACTTTGCGGGCCACCTCGCTCTGCTTGCTGGCCTCCATGTAGTCCGATTTCAGGGTGGTGTAGTCGGCCCGCAGGTCCTCCGTTTCCTGCTTGAGGCGCTGAATGCTGCGGTTCATGCGGTTGCCGTAGTGGGTGTTGCCGATGTAGAGCAGCGTTATCAGCATCACAAACAGCAACTTGGGCAGGTAGCGCACCGGCAAGCCCTCCCGAAACAAGCCGTCCATGCTCGTGAGCCGGTCAAGCAACGAAAATACCGTCCACGACCGACGGGGGCGCTCGGCTTGCTCGGCGGTGCGGCGGCGGCGGGCTTCGGCCTTGGCTTCGGCTTTAGCATCAGCGGCGGCGCTGGCTTCGGCGACGGCCTGGGCAGCATCTATTTCCTCGGGGTTTTGGGCGTCGTAAGTTTCGGGCACCGTCGGGCCGTCCGCCGCCGGGGGGGCGGGCACTTCGCGGGGCACGTTGGCGCGGCGCGGCGTGTCGGAAGGACGGATGGTGTTGGCGGGCAATTCGAAAAGTTGGCAGTTAGGAGTTAAGGGTTGGTGGGGCCTGGCGACAGTTTAACGCATTCTTCGTTCTTCATTCCGAACGGCGACACGCAATTTAGCGCTGCGGGCGCGGCTGTTGGTGGCAATTTCTTCGTCGGTGGCGGCGTCGGGGCGGCGGTTGAGGGCGGTAAAGGGCTTGGTTTCGTTGCCGTAGAAGTCCTTTTCAACTTCGCCAAAAAACTTGCCTTTGGCGATGTAGTTTTTCGCCAGCCGGTCTTCGAGCGAGTGGTAGCTGAGGACGACGAGCCGGCCGCCGGGCCGCAGCACCTCGGCCGTTTGGCTGAGCATGGCTTGCAGGGCATCCATTTCCTGATTCACCTCAATGCGCAGGGCCTGAAATACTTGGGCCAGGTATTTATTTTCCTTGCCCCGGGGCATGATGGCCTGGATGGCCGTTTTCAGCTCCGCGATGCTGGCCAGCGGACGACCGCGCCGGGCCTGTACCACGGTGGCCGCCAGGGTGCGGGCGTTGGTTACTTCGCCGTACATCCCGAAAATGCGGTGCAGCTCGGCCTCGCGGTAATCGTTGAGCACGGCGGCGGCGGTGCGGTCGGCGCGGGCGTCCATGCGCATGTCAAGCGGACCGTCGAAGCGGGTCGAAAAGCCGCGCTCGGCGGTGTCGAACTGGTACGAGGAAACCCCCAAATCGGCCAGCAGGCCATCAACGGGCGGCACATTGCGCTGCAGCAGCTCGGCGGCCAAATCGCTGAAATTAGCCCGGATGAAGGTGAAATTCGGCCCCGCCAGCGCAGCGGCCTGGGCCTCAGCAGCGGCGTCCTGGTCGAAGCTGTAGAGGTGGCCGGTGGTGAGTTGCTCCAGAATGCGGGCCGAGTGGCCGCCGCCGCCGAAGGTGACGTCCACGTAGCGGCCGTCGGGGCGCAGGGCCAGGCCCGTCAGGCACTCGGCCAGCAGCACGGGGCGGTGGTAGGCGGTATCGTTCGGGCGCAGCTCCATCATCAGAAAGCCAGGTGGTTATCGGCGGACAGAAACTTCTGGGCCAGCTTGCTGAAATTCTTCTGGTCTTTGATGAGGAAGTCGTCGTAGCGGGCGGGCTCCCATATTTCGCAGCGGTTGCCCAGGCCCACAATGATGGCTTCCTTTTCGATGCCGGCGTAGCGCAACATGGTACGCGGCAGCATGAAACGGCCGATGCTGTCGTGCTCCACCTCCGTCATGCCCCGGAAAAAGTTGCGCTGAAACTGCCGGTAGTCCTCGTTGAACTCATCGAGTGCCATCACCTTTTCGTGGATGACGCGCCAGGCCGCCGCCGGGTACAGCACCAGGCAGGGCTCGAAGCCGCGCACGAGCACTAGTTGGTTGCCCGATTCGTCGGGCAGGCTGCCCTTCACCTTGGCCGGCAGCACCAGCCGCCCCTTGGGGTCGAGCTTGCATTCGTATTCGCCGGAAAGGAGTGGGAGCATGAGCTACGAGAAGCGGCCCGTTGCGGTAGCGGGTTGGGCCTCACAAAAGTAGGAAGGCCAGCGGAAAAATCAACCACAATTTACCATTTTCTACCACCAAAGGAAAGAAGGGCACTCCGGGCCGCAGTTAGGGTTTACAAGGCTTGGGGTACGTATCCAGTGGCGAGGTTGGGAATCACTCCTGTTGGTTCAACGGCATAAATCATTGTTCACGAAATGTTTATTGGTTTTCAATGTTAATTATTTGTAAATAAATGTTGGATGGACGGTAATACCGCCCACAAAACAAGCATTTCTGTCATTGCGAAACCATAAAATCTGTTAGCTTTGCAAAATCACCATTCACCTAAACCCTTTTACAAACCATGAAAAAACTTTTTCCTGACCTGCGTACCTGCGTACCTGCGTACCTGCGTAGCAATGGCTTCGGCCTGCGTTATGCTGTCCTCGGCCGTTGAGGCCCAAACATTTTCCCGTCAGGCAGCGCCTTTGCCGAGTGACGTTACAGCCCCTTCCAGCTTTGAGCCCCAACAAGGGGCGGGTGGTGGTGGTACCACTCCCGGCCCTGTTTACACGGTTCAGCCCCAGATACGGAAGTGGAACCTTATACCGACTGCCGTCTCTTTCCTTGGTACTCAACCCCAAGCCTTCTCGAACCCCAACTCCCCCAACGATGGTAGCCTCACGGCTTCTGCGCTCGATGAGGATGATAAACTGCTCTTCCTAATCAAGTACGGCGCAGCCCCCAACGGAGGACTCTACGATGCCAACGGCACGCTTCGAGCCACTATTACTGCTTACACCAGCACGACTATACGAGATTCTAACGGAATACCCATTATGTATCAATCATGGGGGCGCGAGATGGCGGTAGTACCTGTGCCCGGCGTTTGCAAGCAGTTTTACGTGTTCTACACGCAAACCGTGCCGGTGGCATCGTCGTTGGGCGGTTCCTTTACCGTAAGAACTGTACTCTTGAGGATGACTGTCAATTGCGCGGGGTCAAGTCCCGTTGTCTCGTCGCAGCCCACCCCCATCGACGAAAATTTTATAGGGGAGTGCGGCATTGCCGTTTCCAGAAAAACGAATGGCACACGCTGGCTCTACATACGTGACCGCTCGAATTTAGCTGGCTATCCCATCAGCACCAACGGAGTAGGAAGTGCTGTTAATTTCAATGTCTCCTCTTTCAGTGGCGGTGGGTTGGAATTAGACCTTTCTCCCAACGGCACCAAGATGGCAATATCAATTGCATCCGGCGGCGGGGCTACGGTGCTGCTTGCTGATGTGGACCCTAGCACCGGGGCAGTCACCAATTTGCGTTCTGTCGGCCCAAACGGTTTCGCCTTTGGTGTTGAATTTTCCCCGGACAGCAAGAAACTTTACGTTTCTGGCAATTATTTTGGCTCAGGGACATCAGCAGGAAATGGTATATTTACCTACGACCTGTCTAACACTTCCTCCTTCGCTTTTTTAACTACCTCGAATCTCCAGGGGCTTGGCCAAACTGCGCTGGAATTGGCCTTCGACGGAAAAATTTACGGATGCGGCACCAACGGCGCGTTAATCGGCATCGACCCGGTTACCAACACGTTGGCAGCCCCGATTGCCGGTATTGCCGTCACGCAACCGTCCGGGTATTACATCAACCCCATGAGTGGTCAGAAAGGCTACATCCTGCCCGACCAGATTGACGGAGAGGACTACACCTTCTTTTTTGAGGGCTTGGAGCCTCTGCTTAGTGCTGTGCAAGCTGGTGGTCTGGGCCTGAATCCCAACAAGTTTCAGAACTACTACACTTGCCGGTCGTCAATTCCACTGACTGCTACTTTGACTAATGTGACGCAAGTCAAGGTACTCCTTAACCAAGTCAACCCAGATGGCACACTTGTACCGAACAGCTTCAGGGCGCAAAGCTCTTTCATCACAGCCGGCAATCCAATAGACTTGTTGACGGTATTTGGCAACAATTACTTCCTCAGCAATCCCGGCTACTACCGCCTCACTTACGAGGGGTACAACGCCTGTTCCAACGTCCGGCGCGTAACCGGCCTTATTCGGGTAACCAACGGGGTGCCGGTTGCCGACTTTAATTTCCGGACGGGGCAGACAGGCGCAGCAACAGTGCCGGGTGCGTCGACCACAGTAACCGCGCCAGCAAACGTAGGTGGCATAGGGGGTGCGGTGGAGTTGACCAACACCGCTACCGGCTTCGACATTTACCGGGCAGTTATCGAGCAATACGCAAACGGCACTTTTACCACCGTCGGCACTGTGTTAGATGGGGTTTTTGCGAACGCGGCCACATCCGTTCGCTTAAACGACATTATGAATCGGGCGCTTGAAACTGCGGCCAGCACCAACTACTTCGCGGGGACGGCTCAACTGTTCCAGGTATATAGAATCTCGCTGACGCTGGAAAATGCCTGCGGCCCCTCGTCCACCACTGTCGGTTATTTCACCCCAACCACCACCGCGTACCGAAACGTAGCAGGCAGCAGCCAACAAACGAAGGCAACCCTGGCCCTATACCCCAACCCCGGCACTGCAACCGACGGCGTAGTGCAGTTGCGCTACGAGTTGCCGGCCACTCAGGCGGTAGAAATCCGGCTTTTGAACCTGACTACGGGCCGGCAGTACCCAACGGCGCTGGCGCAAAGCGTGCAGACAGCCGGCATCCATCAGCTTGCCATTGACCTTACCGGGCTGCCAACCGGCCAGTACGTGGCCGAGCTTGTGGGCGAACAGCAGGCGCGGGTGCGGTTTGTCAAGGCTGAGTAAAAACCATAAAAGCCCGAACAACCCCTGTTGCAGTTAGCTTACGGCTTCTGCCGGGTTGTTCGGGCTTTTTTAGTTGCTGCTGTTACGCGAGGTAACGCGAAACAGATTTTCGCGCTACATCGTCCGGCCCCGCGTAACGTCAGTTAGTTACTACCACGCGTTTCGTTTATACTAAATGTCTTTGCAACCATGAAACGTGCCCTGCCTTTCGTACTGGCGCTACTTTGCACATTAGCAAGCAGGTGGCAAGCCGTGGCCCAGCAGGCTCCGGCCAAGCGCTGGGACTACCGCTTTGGGAGTAGCGAGTACGACGACTGCCAGCAGGTAGTGGCCATGCCCAACGGCGATTTTGTAATCGTAGGCCACAGCCGGGCGCCCGTGGGCGGCGACGTTACCCAGCCCGCCGCCCCGTCAAATCCCACTTCGCGCGACTTCTGGGTAGTCCGCACCAATGCCAACGGCACCAAGCTTTGGGACCACCGCTACGGCGGCCTATTCGACACTTTCGCGGTTGGGGCCTTTGCCACACCCGATGGCGGCATCCTGCTCGCCGGACACGTGCATGGCGGCATCGGGCGCGACGTAACGCAGCCCATCCGCACCTTCTCGTCGGCGACCTCCGACTACTGGGTGGTAAAAATCGATGCCAACGGCACCAAGCTCTGGGACCGCTGCTTTGGTGGCAGCGACAACGAATACCTGCGGACCGCAGCCCCCACCCGCGACGGGGGCTTGGTGCTGGTCGGTGTCACGTTTTCGCCCGTCAGTGGCGAAGTCAGCCAGCCTTCGCGGGGCGGGGTCGATGGCTGGGTGGTGCGGCTCGACGCGGCAGGCACCCTGCTCTGGGACCGCCGCCTGGGCAGCAACCAGGACGACAGAATGTACGGCGTGACCGAAACCGCCGACGGCGGCGTGGCCGTGCTGGGCTTTGCCGGAGCGGGCGTATCGGGCGATGTGACAGCTGCGCCCCGCTCGCCCAACCGGGCCGACGGGTGGCTGGTGAAACTTGCCCGCAACGGCACCATTCAGTGGAACCGCCGCTACGGAACACCCGACGGCGTTAGCGGAGGTGGTATGCTGGTGCAGACCAGTAACCGAGGCTATGCCTTGACGATGAACACCCTGACCATCGGTAGTACGCCCGCTATTGGCATTGATAAAACCCAGCCCAACATTGGAGGCTACGACGGCTGGCTGGTGCAAACCGATTCGGTGGGCACCCCGCAATGGGACCGGGTGTACGGCGGACCGGACGACGATGGCTTGAACCGCCTGCTGCCCATGCCCAACGGCGGTTTCCTGTTGGGGGGCACCACCGGCCCCAACATCAGCGGCAGCCTGCCCGGCCGGGGGCAGGCCGACGGCTGGCTGGTGCGGACCGATGCCGCCGGCACCCTGCTTTGGCAACGAACGGTGGGCGGCCTGAGCGACGACATCCTGGTTGGCTTAGCGCGTTGCCTGGATGGCGGCGTGGCCGTGGCCCTGGTGTCGGACTCGGGCGTTGGGGGCGACCGTACCCAGACCAGCCGGGGGCTGGCCGATTACTGGCTGGTGCGCCTGAACGCCGAGGTACTATCGGCCAGCCGACCAGCCTGGGCAGGCACACTGGCCCTGTACCCCAACCCCAGCGCTGGACCCTGCCAGTTGGCGCTGCCTGCTCGCGTAGGCACGGCGACCAGCGCCCAAGTGCGCGTGTTCGATGCCTTGGGCCGCCGCGTGTGGGAAGGCACCCTGCCCCTTCTGTCTCGGCCCAGTACCGCCGCCCTGCCCCTCCCGGCCCTGGCCGCCGGGGTGTATGGGGTGCACGTAGGCATTGCCGACCAATCGGCTACTCTGCGGCTTTCGGCGGCTCCTTAGGTAAAGGTTTTTTTCAGCGCACAGAAAGGATTTGCTTTCGCTCGAACAGTTGGGTTGCGATTGACAAACCTGAATCGTTCAACGACAAGCTAAAGATAACTTCGCCCTTATAAACACTGCATTTTTTTCATTTTATTAACATGGAAATCAAAAATCTACTTGTCGCACTGGGCATTTACGCCGGGGCGAGTATCGGCTTGGTCACGGTGGCCCAGGCGCAAACCGGGCCAATCATCACCAATATTCAGCCTACCGCCGCCGCTGTCGGGGCCACCATCACACTGTCGGGCACCGGCTTTGCCCCGCTGCCCGCCCAAAACGCCGTGTATTTTGGGGCCGTGGCCGGGCAGGTGCTTACCGCTTCGGCCACCGTCCTGACGGTGCGCGTCCCGGCGGGGGCCAGCTCGGGCGTGCCGCTCACCATCACCAACCGGGCCAGCCTGCTCACCGGCAGCTCGTTGGTGGCCCCGGTGCCCCGGTTCCGGGTGCTGTTTGCGAGTGGGCCGCTGGCCAGTGGCTCTTATCGTCGCAGCGATGTGCCCGTGGGCTTTACGGTGGAGGAAATCGCCACCGGCGACTTTAACCGCGACGGCCGCCCCGACCTCGTGGTGTCGGCCCGCAACCTGGGTGGGGTCAGTGGCCTGGCGGTGGCCCTCAACCTGGGCAACGGCACCTTCGGGACACCTTTTCCCGTCGATGCCAACATTCAGCCCTACGGCCTGGCCGTGGGCGACCTCAACGGCGACGGCAATCTCGACATTGCAGCATCGAACATCATCAGCCGGGATATGTCGGTCATTCTGGGCGATGGACAGGGCGGTTTCACCACCCCCACCAACACCGACCTCAGCAGCAGCGGCTCCATCCGCGTTGCCATTGGTGATGCGGATGGCGATGGCCGCCCTGACATTTTTACCATTGACCAAAACCAAGTGAGCATCCTCTACAGCCTTGGCAACGGGCAATTTAATCTTCCCCAACCAGTAACAAGTTTGTCAGCGCCGGTTACGTCAGCGTGGTTCGACTTAGCCGACTTCAACAGCGATGGTGGCTTGGATGTGGTATTTCCGGCCGTGGTAGGGGGACAGGCAGGCTTTTCGGTGCTACTGGCACCAGCAGCGGTAAACCAGCCCTACACGCTGGAGTTTGCCAGTGGCAACCCCCAGTTTTTGCTGGAAACCGTACGGGCCACCGACTTTAATAATGATGGTCGCCCTGATGTAGTGGCTACCAACAGCAACGGCGTACAAATCTGGCTCCGCAACGCCACGGGTACTGGTTTCAATGCTCCCGTGAATAACAACACGTTCCCGCCCTTCCGCCTCGATTTAGGGACGACCGACCTCAACGGGGATGGCAACGTCGATGTGTTTTCCACGGCCAGCAACGGCCCGTTGTTGCTGCAAACCGGCACGGGCAGCGCCGCTCTCAATGTCAATAGCCCAACCTACACTGCACCGCTGCTCAACAACCCCAACAGCAGCCGCCGGGTAGCCAGCGCCGATTTCAACGGCGACGGCCGCCCCGACCTCGTGACGGCCAACGATTTCAACGCCTCGGTGTCGGTTTTTTTTAACATCGGTAGTGCTGTGGCCGGCGCTCCCACCCTCGACCCCATCGCCGACCAACTGGCGGCGCAGGTGCCCACTACCCTCACCGTGCCCCTCAGCGGCATCAGCGGCGGGGGCGGCAGCGGGCAATTCGTCACCGTAGCGGCCAGCAGCAGCGACCCCGCCCAGGTGGCCACCCCGGTCGTGAGCTACACCAGTCCATCGGCCGTGGGCAGCCTCACGCTGGCCGTGAACGGGCCAGCCACTATCACCGTCATGGTTAGCAATGGGCAGGCCACCAACGGCAGCGTCAGCCGCTCGTTTCGGGTGGTGCGCTCGCTGGCTTCGGCCGCAAGCCAGGGGCCGTTCAAGTTGGCGCTTTACCCCAACCCCAGCGTGGGCGGGCGGTGCTGGCTGCAACTTCCCAACGGTAAGCCTGCCATCCTGCGCCTTACCGACCCGGCCGGGCGACTCGTGCTTACGCAGACATTGCCCGGCAGCAACGCCCCTATTGAGGTGCAACTACCTGCCGGGCTTGCCCAGGGCACTTACCTGGCCAGCCTCAACAGCGGGGCCGACGTCTATCGTCAGCGGCTAGTGGTGCTGCCCTGAATTACGGTAGCCACACGGCCCGCTTCACTCCCCGCACGGACCGCCGTTGCCCCGGCGGTAACTTTGTGGTGATGACACGCGTCCTGTTTCTGCCGCCCTTCACAAAACGACCAGGCGTGGTGGCAGGGGTCGGGGTGCCCTGTCGGCAGCAAAATAACTTGCGGCTGATGGCCCGCTGGCTGCTGGCCCTGGTGCTCGCCGGGGCGGGCGGGTGGGGCACGGCCCGGGCGCAAGCCCCGGTGCTGCGCGGCGAAATCCGCGACCGCACGGCCGCCACTCCCCTACCCGGCGCCGTGCTGCGCTGGCTTGCCGACGACCCCACAGCCCCCGCCCCTGCCCTCAGCGCCGTGAGCGACGCCAACGGCGGCTTTGTGCTGGCCCGCCCGGCGCGGGCCGCCAGCCGCGTGGTGGTGCAAGCCCTTGGCTATGCCTTTGATACGCTGGTCGTAGCCCCGGCTGGCAGCCCTTACCTGCGCATCGGCCTGCGCCCCACCGCCGCCCTGGGCGAAGTCAACGTCACGGCCCGCGCCCTGGCCTACTCGGCACGTACGCCCACCAATACGCAAGTCATTTCGGCCCGCGACCTCACCAAATCGGCCTGCTGCAACCTGGCCGAAAGCTTCGAAACCAACGCCGCCGTGGAAGTAACCACGGCCGATGCCGTATCCGGTGCCCGGCAAATTCAGCTGCTGGGGCTCGACGGGGCTTACTCGCTGCTGACGGTTGATAACCAGCCGGCTTTGCGCGGGCTGGCCGCGCCCTACCGCCTCGGCTACTTGGCCGGCCCCTGGATTGAAAACATCGAAATCATCAAGGGCACGGGTTCGGTGGTGAACGGCTACGAAGCCGTTTCGGGCCAGGTGAACGTGAAGCTGAAAGAACCCGAAAAGACCGACCAGCTGCTGCTCA
>JANXUO010000339.1 GCA_025356245.1 Hymenobacter sp. | reverse complement strand
ATGGTGGACTCGCTCAACATCTTCGGCGACGAGGTGACGCGCGTGGCCCGCGAGGTGGGCACCGAAGGCAAGCTCGGCGGCCAGGCCGTGGTGCCCCGCGTGGGCGGCACCTGGAAAGACCTGACCGACAACGTGAACAACATGGCCGCCAACCTCACGAGCCAGGTGCGCGACATTGCCAACGTGGCCACCGCCGTGGCCCGCGGCGACCTGAGCCAGAAGATGACGGTGGACGTGCAGGGCGAAATCCTCGACCTGAAAAATATCCTCAACCAGATGGTGGACTCGCTCAACATCTTCGGCGACGAGGTGACGCGCGTGGCCCGCGAGGTGGGCACCGAGGGCCGCCTGGGCGGACAGGCCAGCGTACCCAACGTGAGCGGCGTGTGGAAAGACCTAACCGACAACGTGAACACGATGGCCGCCAACCTCACCACGCAGGTGCGGGGCATTGTGAAAGTTGTTACCGCCGTATCGCAGGGCGACCTTACCCAAACCCTGACCCTGGAGGCCGCCGGCGAAGTGGCCGAGCTGGCCGGCACCATCAACCGCATGGTGGACGACCTGAACCGCCTGGCCTCCGAAGTGAGCCGGGTGGCGCGGGTGGCCGGTGGCGAGGGCAAACTCACCGAACGGGCCACGGTGGGTGGAGTATCGGGCTCTTGGAAAGAACTGGTGGACACGCTTAATGCCCTCATCGAGAGCATTGCCCTGCCCGTGCTGGAAGTAAGCCGCGTGGTGCGCGCCATCTCCGAAGGCGACTTGCAGCAGCAGGTGGAAGTACACACCACCGGCGATATCCTGGCGATGAGCAACGCCCTGAACCTGGCCGTTGAAAACCTCAACGCCCTGCTCGGCGAAATCAACGACTCGGCCCAGGTAGTGGGCACCTCGTCGGAAGAAATGGTGGAAAAAGGGCAGGACATGAGCCGCGTAACCGTGGACGTGGCCCTGGCCATGCAGCAAATGGCGGAAGGTGCGCAGAATCAGGCCCTCAAAACGGACCAGGCTTTCAAGCTGATTGAAGAAATCATGCAGGCCACCAAGGAAACGGCCAACAAGGCCGACGTGGTGAACAAGTCGGCTATCCTGGGCGAGCAAACTTCGCAGCTGGGTTTGAAAACGGTGGCCGAAGTGGTAAAAAACATGGAGGAGATTTCGAGCGCGGCGGCCCAAACCACCCGCACCATCGAAGTGCTTAGCACCCGCTCGCAGGAAATTAGCAAGTCGCTGAGCGTGATTACCGACATTGCTTCGCAAACCAACTTGCTGGCCCTCAACGCTGCCATTGAGGCCGCACGGGCCGGGGAGGCGGGCCGGGGCTTTGCCGTAGTAGCCGAGGAAATTCGCAAGCTGGCCGAAGGCTCGCGCAAGTCGGCTTCCGAAATTGCGACCCTGGTAGAAGATGTGCGGAAGGACACCGACTCGGCCGCCGCTGCTATTTCGGCGATGGAAGGCCGGGTATTGAAGGGCAAAAATGCTACGTTCGAGGCTAGCTCGGCCTTTAAGCAAATTGCCACCAGCAACGGCGAAACCCTGCGCACCTCGCGCGACATTCTGACGGCTACCGACGTGCAAAAAACGTCTATTGGTGACGTGGTGAAGTACGTGGAAGAAGTGGTGGCCATTGCCGAGCAAACCGCCACCGGTACCCAGCAGGTGGCCGGCACGGCCAAGCAACTCTCGAGCGCGATGCAGGAGTTGACGGCCAGTAGCCAGCGCCTGACCAACATTGCCGACGACCTGCAACTTGGCCTCTCGGCATTCCAGCTTGTTGAGTATGAAGAGTATGTAGAGCCCGAGCCCCAGCCCCGCCGCATGGTGCGGCGGCCAGCGGCTTCGACCGGCCACAATGACGCGGCACGGGCCTCGGCAGTGCCCGTAGCTGCGCCGCCGAAACCCGCGCCCCGTCGTATGGCTCAGCGCCCAGTCTCCCCAACATCTGCCGCCACTAATTCGGACCGGGCTGATGGGTTGGCGTCCCGGCCCGGTGCCGCCAAAGCGCCGGCCCGGCCCCCGGTGCGCAAGCCCGCTACGCTCGCCCCCAAACCCGTCGCTAAAAAAGCACCCAGAAAGTGAGGGTGTTGATGCCTTGGGTTTGACTACTACCCAGCGCGGTATCAACAGCCCACTGCTCAGCCCCGGCCCGCCATACTATTAGAGTAAACTACCAGCAATCAGCACAATGCCCGAAATCACCGACCTTTTTGCCAATTCCGGCCGGGCTGCCCCGGCGGCGGCGGTGCCCATGGTGCAGCTTATTGTTTTTAAGCTGGGAAGCGAAGAATACGGCATTCGCATCGAGCAAGTGAAAGAGGTGACCGTAACGCCCGAAGTTGCGCGGATGCCGAAAACGCCGCCTTTCATTAAAGGCATTGCGAATTTGCGCGGCGATATCATCGCCATTCTTGATTTGGAAGAGCGGTTTATGTTGGCCCCGGCGGGCCGACCATTGCCCGAAAAAAGCTTTACCTTAGCCGTCGAAGCCGCTGATTACGTGCTGGGGCTGGTAGTCCGTGAAGTACCCCGTCCCCTCACGATGGAGCTATCGCAGATAGAGCCAGCCCCCGAATTTGTGCAAGACGGCCACCAGCACGACAAATACCTGGAAGGTATTGCCAAGCTGCCCGACGGCAGCATAATCATCGTTTTGGATATGCGCAAGTTGCTGCTGCCCGCCGAGATACTCAAGCTTTCAAACGCCAAGGCATCTTTACCTAAAAACTGACCGTATAAGCCGCAAGTGGAAGCAACAACCTTGTTTTCGTTTAAAAAATCCTAAATTTCTTTTTGTTTTGACTCCAGCTCCCATGAATAAGCGCATCCTCATCGTTGACGACTCCTTCTATATGCGTACGATGCTAAAAAATATGCTGACCGATGCCGGTTACGAAGTGGTGGGCGAAGCAGCCAACGGCGCCCAGGCCATCGAAATGGCCGAAAGTACCACGCCCGACCTCATCACCCTCGACGTGATTCTGCCCGACAACACCGGCCTCGACGTACTAAAGAGCTTGCGCGAAAAAGTGCCTGCTTCTAAAGTGGTGATGTGCAGCGCCGTAGGACAGGAGGTGATTGTAACGGAGGCCATCGAGAACGGTGCTTTGGCGTATATAGTAAAGCCTTTCTCGGAGGAGAAAGTGTTGGAAATTGTGAATTCGGCCCTGCAAGGCTAGGTAATTCGTGCGCCAACACTGCCAAAATATAGGGGATGACCCTGCGGCGGCCCGAGGGGCGTTGCAGCACGTAGGCTTCGGCTGGCGTGGGCGGGGCGTATGCGCTCGGCCCAATGCTTGCCTTGGTTGGTATGGGCAGCCCCCGCAGCCGCAGTTATGAAGTCGCGCGAGGACGAATACCGCGAGCTATTCATGGCGGAGGCACTGGAGGCCTACGACGACATGAGCCGCCACCTGAGTGAGCTTGAGCGCGCTCCTGACGATAAGTCCGTGCTAAACGAGCTGTTTCGGCTCATGCACAACCTTAAGTCGAGTGCCCGCTCCATGGGCCACACCGCCATTGGCGAAGTGGCGCACCACCTCGAAAGCCTTTTTGGCCAGGTGCGAGCCAGCGAGCGGCAGTTTACGGGTTCGTTGGTGCGCGTTATTTTTAACGGGTTGGACATTCTGGGGGCCATGATTCGGGCCGTCGGAGCCAATGCCGAAATGCCGGACTCCAGCGGCTTGCTGAATCTCCTGGACCGGGCAATTGCGGGCGAAGAGGTGGAGGTAGCGGTCGAGAGCGAAACCGAAGAGGAATCCGGGCGTAAGCTTGAACTATCTGATTTGGTGTACATTCAGGTCAAGAAGCTCGATAAGCTCCTGAACTTGGTGGGCGAGTTGGTTATTGACCGCGACCGCATCCTGACGTTGGCCGAAGAACTCGACAGTCCGGCTCTGCGAGCCACTGCCCGTCACTTGTTTCGAATTTCCGATGACCTGCAATATTCGGTGATGGACGCCCGCCTGGTAGGCGTTGGCACCTTGCTCAACAGGTTTCCGCGGGTGGTGCGCGACGTAGCTACCTCCGAGGGAAAAGAGGTGGAGCTGACCATGAACGGGCAAGACACCCAAATCGACCGTAACGTGTTGCAAGTCATTGCTGATGCGCTGCTGCACTTGGTGCGCAACGCCGTCAGCCACGGCCTCGAAACGCCCGCCGAGCGCGTGGCAGCAGGCAAAAATCCTACCGGTCAATTATCCCTCGTGGCCCTGACCGAGCGCGAAGACGTGCTGATTCAGGTGAGCGACGATGGTAAGGGCATTGATACCGAAGTGGTTCGTAAAAAGGCTATCGAGCGCGGCCTGACCACCGCTGGCGTTGCTGCCAACCTCGACGACCAGGCCGTGTGGTCCTTTCTCTTCGAACCCGGGTTCTCGACGGCCTCCCAGGTGACCGATATTTCGGGCCGGGGCGTTGGACTCGATGTGGTGAAACGGGCGCTGGACTCGCTGGGCGGGCAGTTGCGCGTCGATTCGGAGCCGGGCAAGGGCACCACTTTCACCCTGGTCCTGCCCACCTCCATCGCCGTGAAGGGGGCCTTACTGGTTGAACTCGACGGCCGTGCCTACGCCGTGGCCCTGATGCACACCGACACGGTACTATCCTTGCAGCCAGCGCAGTTCTCGGTGGTGGGCGGGCTGTTTGTGACCCATGTGCAGGGACGAGCCGTGCCCGTAGTGCCATTGGCCCAGTTGCTGCTCGAAGAAGGCGACGAGCCCCTGCCGCTGGCCAGCAAGGACAGCCTTCACGGGCTGCAAAACGTCCTGATTGTCAACTACAACAACCGTCGCTTGGGCTTGCTGGTCGATAAGTTTGTTCGTCAGCAAAACATTGTTGTAAAACCCCTGAGTAAACCCCTCGACCACATCGACCTTTTTGGCGGCGTTACGCTGCTGGGTTCGGGTCAAATGTGCCTGGTGCTGGATGTGCCGGCCCTCACCCGGTTGTTTTTGGCCCGCCGACCTTAATTTTTTACCCCTTTGCCCCGCGCCCATGCGCCCGTCCGCCCCTTCCCTTTTCAGCTCCATATCAGCTATGAATGTGCACATGACCGACCTCGAACGCGATATTATCCGCGAAATTCTTAACATTGGCCTTGCCAGGGCCGCCGACTCGTTTGCTATCATCGCCAAGGAGCGGGTATTGCTCGAAGTGCCTTCCCTCGATTTGCTGATGGGGGAGGACATTCTGAGCAGAGTTGCCGAGTATCAAAAAGAACACGTGGCCATTCAGTCCGACATTCGCGGCGATTTTAACGGCACCACACTCATGTTTTTCTCGGGGCAGCACGTGCAGCGCCTGTCGCGGGTGTGCTTGCGGATGACGGTGGACGAATCGACGGATGTGAACGAGTTGCAAGAGTCGCTGTTGCTCGAAATCAGTAATATCATCACTGGGGCACTGGTGACCCAGTTGGCCAATATTCTGAAGGCCAAAATATACGGGGCACCGCCCCAGCGCCCGGCAGCAGACATACCCATCGCGCTCACGGGTTTGATGTCAGGGCAGCAGTTGCAACCGCTGATTTTTTCAGTGGTTACCCAGTTTCTCGATAAGGACAACTCCGTAGAATTGCCGCTAATGCTGTTCTTTGACCACGAAACCTTCGAGAAGATTTTGCAGATTATTCGCAGCTACGATTTTTTAGGCAACCAAATGCCCTCGTAAGTAAAATCGGCCTCGGCTTATCAAATGATAGATATGGTGCGGGTTTTCGACCCGCGAAGTGCTGGGTTATAATGTTGA
>JANXUO010000309.1 GCA_025356245.1 Hymenobacter sp. | reverse complement strand
CGCAGCTTTTCCGGACCGGGTGCTCGAAATCAGGGGCTTCCACCTGGCCTACCGGGGCTTGGCCGTGAGCCGCTTACGCACGGCCAGGCTTACGCTGCGTACCGCCCCGCAAGACTTGGCCATCAACTTCCGCCAGTACCTAAGCTTGCTCGGAGGCTTCACGCCTGAAGTAGTCATTTCCGATTTTGAGTCGTTCAGCTACCTCTTTGCCAAAGTACACGGCATTCCGGTGGTCAGCATTGATAATATGCAGGTTATCAACCGCACGCACCTCAACGTAACCATCCCCGACGAGGAGCGCGAAAACTTTGGGCTGGCCAAAAACATCGTAAAGTTTAAGCTGCCGCGCAGCCGGCACTACTTCGTGACGTCGTTTTTTTATCCGCCCGTACGCAAGAAAAACACCACGCTGGTGCCGCCCATTCTGCGGCCCGAAATACTGGCCGCCCACCCCACCGAGGGCGATTTCGTGCTGGTGTACCAGTCGGCCACCACCCAGCAAAACCTGGTGGCGCAGCTCCAGCAGCTGCCCGAGCAACCGTTTCGGGTGTATGGTTTCAACAAAGCCGAAAACCACGGCAACGTCACGCTTTGCGCGTTCAGCGAGGCCGGATTTATTGCCGATTTGGCCGCCTGCCGGGCCGTACTCACCAATGGCGGCTTCTCGCTCATTTCCGAAGCCGTGTACCTGCACAAGCCGGTGTGCGCCGTGCCCATCCCGGCCCAGTTCGAGCAGTGGCTCAACGCCGCCGAAATTGCTCAGTGCGGCTACGGCATTCATCTAGAAAGCATTACGGCAGAAGGAATACGCGGCTTTCTGGCCGGGCTACCCACCTTTAAGGCGGCTTTGGCCAACTACGCGCAGCAGGGCAACGCCGTCCTTTTCGCGGCGCTCGCTGCCGAGCTGGCCACCCAGGGTAGCGCGGGGCAATGAAGTTTCCCATTGCCCGATTACCCTCATCAAAGGACCTGCGTTTAACCAATGGTGTCACGCACCAAGCACCAAAACTTCTGCCCCATGCCTTTCCGCTACGCCCTATTTACGCTGTTGCTGCTGGCCGCTTGCGCCCGCGCACCGCGGCCTGCGGCCCTCACCGTCAACCGTTTTGCTGACCCCGTGCAGCGTGAAATTGCCACGGCCCAAGACGAGCGCAACACCGCTGCCCTGCGGCCCTTCCTGACGGCCGCCAACCCCGCCCACCGCGCCGCCGCCGCCGAGGCATTTGCCTCGGTGCAGGACAAAGCCGCCGGCCCCGCCCTGCTGCCCCTGTTGCGCGATGCGGCCGCGCCCGTGCGCCGCGCCGCTGCCTACGCCTTGGGCCAAATCGGCGATTCGGTGGCGGTGGACACGTTGCGCGTGCGGGTGTTGCAGGAGCCCGACGGCCGGGTGCGCCGCTACGTGCAGGAGGCGTTGGGCCGGTGCGTTACGCGGCATTCGCTGCCCGCGCTCTGGCGCGTGGAGGTGCTCAACGACACGGCCCGCGCCGCCGCCCAAGCCTGGGGCCTGAGCCGCGCTGCCCTGCGCGGCCTGATGACGCCCGAAGCCCTGCGTCGTACGGTACTGCTGCTCAATAACTTTCCCGGCTTGCCCAATCCGGGCCGCTTGGCGGCTGCCAATGCTCTGGCCCGCACCAAGGGCCTTGATGCCGACCTGGCCCGCCTGGCCGGCCCCACGCTGCTGCGGTTGGCGGCGAAAGACCGTTTCTTTGCCGTGCGCGGGGCTGCCGCCACGGCCCTGGGCCGGGTGGCCAACGTGCCCGAGCCCGCTGCTGTGGCGGCGGCTCCTTCGGCGGCCCCGGCCTCGCTGGCAACCCAGGCCACGGCCGCGTTGGTACGCCTGGCCGCCCACGATGCCGATGCGCGGGTGCGCGTGGTGGCCTTGCGGGCGCTGCCTTTTAACCCGGCGTTTTACGCCGCGAGCCGCTCCGTCGTGTTCGCGGCGTTGGCCGACTTACGCCCCGGCGTGGCCCTCACGGCCGCCGAGTGGCTGCTGGCCCACGCCAAGGGCGAAACTGGCCCCGACCTGGCCGCCCGTGCCGATAAGCTAACCACCTGGCGGCCTCGCGCTGTGCTGCTGGCCGCCGCCCTGCGCACGGCCAGCCCCGCCAGTCAGCCCAGCTTAATCGAATCGGTCGAATTAATCGAATCGGTCGAAAAACGCTACAAAGCCGCTCTTACGGTGTACGAAAAGGGCTTTTTGCTGCAAGCCCTGGGCGAAGCGCCGACGGCCTTTGACTTTGTGCGCACCGAAGCCCAAGCCAGTGGCCAGGCCCCGGTAGTAGCGGGCTACGGCCTGGCTGCGCTGGTGGCGCAACGGCGGCTGGCGAGCTTTCCCGTTAACCAACGTGCTGGCTTCGAGGCGGCCATCCGCACTGCCCTTGCCGGGGGCGACCTGGCCCAGCTCTCTACCGCCGCCGAGGCACTGGCCGACACCGTCGTAGCCCCCCGCCCCGAAATGGCGGATTTCGCGGCCCTCCGCGCCGCCCAGGCCCGCCTAACGCTGCCCCGTGACATCGAGGCCTGGCAATCCATTCAGCAAACGCTCGACAAGCGTGAGCGAAAGCCCGCCACGCCCGCCCCAACCGGCACCGCCGCCCAGCATCCCATCGACTGGAAGCTGGTGAAAACGATTGCTGTGGGCCAGCAGGTACGCCTGCGTACCACCCAGGGCGATTTGGTGCTGGAACTGCTGGTGAACGAAGCGCCGGGCTCCGTCGGCAGCTTTGTAGCCTTGGTGCGCCAGCATTTTTACGACGGCCTGTATTTCCACCGCGTCGTCCCCAACTTCGTGACCCAGGGCGGCGACCCGCGCGGCGACGGGGCCGGCAGTGCCCCCTACACCCTGCGCTCCGAGCTGGCCGACCTCCGCTACCAAGAGGGCAGCGTGGGCCTGGCTTCGGCGGGAAAGGATACAGAAAGCTGTCAATTCTTCATCACCCACGGCCCCACGCCGCATCTCGATGGCCGCTACCCCATCTTCGCCCGCCTCGTCAAAGGGTTTGAAGTGCTGCCCCGCCTCGAAATCGGCGACCGTATTTTGAGCGCCCAGGAAATGGGGGTGCAGTAAGGTGTGGCCTGTACCGTTTGCGTAAAGTAGTCTGCAACAAGTACAACCCAGTTACAACGCCGCCACCGCAAAACCCTGCGTGCCCGGCCGGGTTTTACGAACGACATATTTCTGATTTTCCTCGCCCGCCCATGCCGACCGCTACCGAACCTTCGGACTTTGCTTGCTTGCTGGCCAAGGCCCACGCCCAAGCGGCGGCGCCGCTGCCCGGTGCTGCTTTCTGCACGTTGGCCGACCATCTGCTGGGCCTGCTTTTTCCGGAGCGGGCCGCTCGTGCCTTGGGCAGTGCCGATGCCGTAGCAGCTGAGCTTTATCACTTTCGTGCCGATTTAGCCGATTTATTGGCATTGGTGCCCAATCTGCCCGCCTCGGCCGCCACGCTGGCGGCTGAGTTCGCCAGTCAGCTCCCCGCCCTGCGCGAGGCCCTCATCCGCGATGCGACGGCTATCTTGGCTTCCGACCCGGCGGCCGACGACCGGGCGGTAGTTATTTCTTCGTACCCGGGGTTTTATGCTACGGCACTGTACCGCCTGGCCCATGCCTTGCACCGGCGCGGGGTGCCGCGCCTGCCGCGCCTGCTCAGCGAGCACGCCCATGGCTGCACGGGCATCGATATTCACCCCGGCGCTACCATCGGCCCGGCTTTTTGCATCGACCACGGCACGGGCATCGTCATTGGCGAAACGGCCGTGATTGGAGCTAACATACAAATCTACCAAGGTGTTACGCTGGGGGCGCTGTCCGTTACCAAAGGGCAGCAGGGCAAAAAGCGCCACCCCACCCTCGAAGACTATGTAGTGGTGTACGCCGGAGCCACCATCCTCGGCGGCAGCACGGTGGTAGGCACCCGCAGCATCATCGGGGGCAACGTCTGGCTCACCGAAAGCGTACCCTCGCATTCGCGCGTCTATCACCGCGCCCAAATCGCCATCTCGCGCACCGAAGACGTGAGCGGGGCGGTAATGTACTCGATTTGAAACCAATGAGTGGATGAGCGAATGCGTGAATGCGTGAGCTATTGGCGCGATGGCGCAAAAAAACGCACTGATAACCATTGGCTCACGTATTCACTCATCCACTCACTGATAAAAATTTGTTTAAATACCCATGAAAGCTAATACCATTCTCGACACCATCGGCAACACGCCCCTCATCCGCCTCAATCGGCTTTTTGCCGACGTGCGGCCCGACGTGGAAGTGTGGGTCAAAACCGAGTCGTTCAACCCCGGCGGCTCCATTAAAGACCGCATTGCGCTGGCCATGATAGAACAGGCTGAAAAGGATGGCATTCTGCGCAAAGACAGCCTAATTGTGGAGCCTACTTCGGGCAATACTGGCGTGGGCCTGGCCTTGGTAGCAGCCGTAAAGGGATACAAACTAACCCTGGTAATGCCCGAAAGCATGAGCATCGAGCGTCGCCGGCTAATGGCCGCTTACGGCGCTAACCTAGAGCTTACGTCCCGCGAAAAAGGCATGAAAGGCGCCATCGAGCGGGCCGAGGAGCTGGTGAAAAACACGCCCGGTGCCTGGATGCCCATGCAGTTTGCCAACCCCGCCAACCCCCGCATTCACGCCGAAACCACGGCCCAGGAACTACTGCGCGACGCCCCCGAGGGCTTTGACTTCTACATTACCGGGGTGGGGACTGGCGGCCACCTCACGGCCGTGGCCGAGGTGCTGAAACCGAAGTTCCCGCAGATGCAGGTGTTTGCCGTGGAGCCCGCGGCCTCGCCCGTTATCAGCGGCGGGGCACCGGGGCCGCACCCCATTCAGGGCATTGGGGCGGGTTTTATTCCGACCAATCTGCACACCGCCGTGCTCGATGGCGTCATTCAGATTACCCAGCAGGAGGCGTACGACTGGGCGCGCCGCTCGGCTCGCGAGGAGGGGATGTTCGGCGGCGTTTCGTCGGGCGGTAGCTTGGCGGCCATTGCCCAAAAGCTGCCCGATATGCCCAAGGGCAGCCGCGTCCTTACCTTTTGCTACGATACCGGCGAGCGGTATTTGTCGGTTGAAGGCTTGTTTGTGTGAGCGCCGCCGCCATGAGATTTTTACGCCGGCCACTGCCCAGTGGCCGGCGTTTTTGTGCTTGCGGCTTACTTTGCACCGCGTAACCTTCGCTTCTCCCAAGTTCCCATGTCCCAACGCCGCGCTTCCCTGGCCGATTTGGCCCGTACCCTGGGCCTGTCGGCCTCCACTGTGTCGCGGGCACTGGCCGACCACAAAGACGTAAGCCCCGCCACCAAGGCGCGCGTCCGGCAGTTGGCCGACGAGCTAGGCTACCAGCCCAACCAGCTGGCGGCCGCCCTGCGTCGGGGTCGCACCAATACGTTGGGGGTGCTGGTGCCGCACATCCGGGGGCACTTTTTTCCGTTGGTTGTGCACGGCATTGCCACCGAAGCCGCCCGCCTGGGCTTCAACGTGATGATGTGCCAGTCGAATGAGGACGTGGACCAGGAGCGCCGCAACCTTGATTTGTTGATGAACACCCAGGTCGAAGGCATCTTAGTGTCGGTGGCCAACACCACCCAGGACACCGCGCATTTTGAGGAAGTACGCCGTCAGGGCGTTCCCCTGGTTTTTTTCGACCGCGTACTCGAAGGCTTTGGCAACGAGCAGTCCAGCGCCGTTAGCATCGACGACTACCAAGGGGCTTTCGAGGCCGTGTCGCACCTGCTGGCCCAGGGCTGCCGCCGCATTGCCCACCTCAATGGCCCGGCCACACTCAGCATTCACCGCCACCGCCACCAAGGCTACCTCGACGCCCTCCAAGCCCAAGGCTTCACGGCCGACCCCGCCCTCACCATCACCATCGACATGACCCAGGCCGGCGGGGCCGCCGCCGCCGCTCAGCTGCTGGCCCTGCCCGCGCTGCCCGATGCCGTATTTGCCTCCACCGACGTGGCGGCCGTCGGAGCCATGCAGGTACTCAAAAAGCACGGCCTGCGCGTACCACAGGACGTAGCCTTTGTCGGCTTCAGCAACGAGGTTTTCACGACCCTCACCGAGCCCGCTCTCACTTCGGTTGACCAGCGCGGCGAGCAAATGGGCCGCACCGCCGTGCAACTCCTGCACCAGCTGCTGCAAGGCGAAACGCCCGTGCCCATTGTGCTACAGCCCGAGTTGCTGGTGCGCGATTCGACGCTGCGGGGCTGATTGCCTGTCTTAGCCGCATTGCTCAACCGCAACGCTCACCAAGCAAAAAAGGCAGCTACGACCAAGTCGTAGCTGCCTTTTTAGTGTTGTTCGAGTGGAGAATATCGGAGTCGAACCGATGACCTCTTGCATGCCATGCAGTTGAATAGTAGTAGCCGTTATTTGTTTTCATTTGCTTTTCTTTGTTAATCAATTACATAAACCAAACTAATTTTACTTGAATTCGCTTTGATTTGCTTCAATTTGCTACCTTTGTTTACACCATGTTTACACCATGTTTACACCGTGTTTACACCAGGATTAGCAATGCAAACCACCATCAAAGCAGTTTTGTACACGTCGAAGGTGCTGAAAAACGGCGAGCACCCCATTCTGTTGCGCCTCACCCGCGAGCGCAAGCAGTTAAAAATCGGTTTGGGCATCAACTGCCGCGCCGACGATTGGGATACGAAGGCCAACCGCCCCAAGCGGCGGCACCCGCTTTACCTCGAAATCAAGCGGGCGCTCGACAAGGCGGAACACGACGCGGAAAAGGTCGTGCTTGACTTCGAGAACAACGACAAGCCCTACACCCTCGAAACCATCAAGGCGAAGCTGGGCAAGACGCAGGTGCGCGAAACGGTGCTGGACTACTTCGACCACTGGGTCGGCCGCTTGCGGGCCACCGACCGGCTGGGGTACGCCGACATCTTCCACGCCACCAAAAAGAGCCTCATGGCCTACCGCGAGGGCAAGGAGTTTGGGTTTGCCGAAGTCAATAATGCGTTTCTCACCCGCTGGGAGGAGTACCACACGCAGCGCGGCACCAAGCCCAATGCGTTTTTCGTCTATCTGCGGACGTTTAAGACGCTTATCAACTACGCCCGCAAGGAAGAAGTCGTGGCAGACGACTACGACCCGTTCAAGGGCATCAGTTTCGCCAAGTACCGGCGCATCCAAACCACGCGCCGCGCCATCTCCCGCGCCGAGTTGCTACGCATCAAAGAGCTGGACCTGACCGACGCGCCCGCCCTGGCCGAAGCCCGGCGCTACTTCCTGTTCAGCTTTTACTGCCGGGGCATCAACTTCGTGGATATGGCGGCCCTGCGGTGGAGCGACCTGCGCGACGGGCGCATCTTCTACACCCGCCGCAAGACCAAAGAAAACTTCAACGTGAACGTTCTCGCGCCCGCCCAGGAAACGTTGGATTATTACCGCGCCCTGCCCCGGCCCGCGCCATCGCCCTACATTTTCCCTATCCTGAGCGACTTCCACCAAACCGAGCAACAACGCGAACACCGGGTGCAAAAGGTGTTGCGCCAAACCAACCGGGGCCTGAAAGAACTGGCAAAAATGGCCGAAGTGGAAATGCCTATCACCACCTACGTGGCCCGGCACTCCTTCGCCACGGTGCTGAAACAATCGGGGGTGCCGATAGCCCAGATTAGCGAGATGATGGGGCACGACAGCGAGGCCACGACCCGGATTTACCTCAAAGGGTTTGACAACGAGGTGCTGGACGCGGCCAGTCGAGAATTGCTTTAGAAGATGCTTGAGTTATTGCTTGTGCCTTTTAATTAGCTCTGAATATATCAGAACAGATAACATAGAAAGCCCACGGCCTAACCTTTAGCTCCGCTCGTGACGAATTGTCCCTCTTATTCCTCCAACTGCCACTCATACGCCTGCCGTACTAAGTGCATCACGTCGTCCAAGTCGGCCGCTGTGGCTAAACTCACTTCCACCTCGCCGTTACCCCATCGCCCCAAGCCCCGCACGTCCCGGCAGATGTTGCGCGGGTCGCGCACTTCCTCGTAGGGCAGGTTCAGGCTGAGTCGCAGCCGGCTCTTTTGCGGCACTACATCCACGAAATTTGTTTCAAGTTTGAAGGCAATGTACAGCTTCTTGATTTCCTGCTTGATGCCCGCATCCAAATTCATTACCCGCTCTTGCAACGTCTCAAACAACGCGGCTTGCTCTCCAATCAGGTGCCCAAACTGGTCAAGCGAGTATTCGCCTTCCTCCGCTGGCTTCTGCTCTCGGTAGGGCGCTAACTCCTCGTCGCTTAACAGGGGCGCAGGCCAGATTTTTGCGGCTTTAGTGGCTAAGACTTGGCCCCGCCGGGTTATTGCCTTTTCGTCCCACTGCACTTCTTTGGCCACTCCCGCATTCAAGCGCAGTGGGCTGTCGTTAAAGCCGCCTTCTACCGTTTTCTTGTAAGTAAACGGCCGGTCGCTGAGCCGGGAGTTGTAGCCCGTTAGAGTCAGGTTGCCAATCGTGTGCAGTAGCTCGTCCTGGATGCGTTGCCATTCTGGTCCCAATTCCTCCCGCCACGCCTTCGATAAGTTTTCATTCTGAGGCATAATGTGTTCTACGGTGTACTCCTCCACGTTGGCCCGCTCCTTGCGGCCAAAGTTCTCTAGCCGGTCCAGCACGTAGTGCCGCAAGCGTAGGTTGTACATATCCCGGTCCTCAAACGCTCGCCGAAACTCTGCATCGGCCGGAAATCGCCGGTAACTGTCTTTCAACTGAAATGCTGCGCTCAGACTCTCTACGTAGTGCCCTTTATGCAGTTGCCGCCCCAGCGCTGCAAAGGTCTTGTTCAGGCTATTGGTCGGAATGCCGCATACAAACCGTCGGAATACATACGCCTCCACCAGCCGCACGACTTGCAGATGCTCCTCGGCCGTGAGTGCCCCCGCTACGTAGTCGGCGTACACCTCCAGCATGAAAGGCGTAGTCGTATCAGCCCGCAGTACCAACAGGTCTTCGTAGGCCCGGCGCAATGCTTTTTCCGGCTCATGCTCCTGTTCGGGCAGCACAATGCGCACGTACAGCCCGGCGTAATGGTGCAGTTCCCGCAGCTTTTCCTCTACCAACGCCGGGGTTGTTCCCCCCTTCAAAAAATCCTTATAGGCGGTGTAAACATCGCCAATGCGCGGTATTTGGCCCGTCCGCACGGTCAAATAATCCCGAACAAACCAGTCAAATAAACCCGCGTAGTGCTCCCCAAACAACTGCTCCATTGGAAACCAGTAGTGTTCGTAGAGCCGCGCCTGCAACTTCGGTTCTTGGCCCATCAGCACGTAGTTACGAATCAGGTCGGCCTGCGACAGCTTCAACCCCGTTGAGTTCATGCTCTCGAAAATCAGTTGGGGGTTGTCCACCCCCCGCTCAAGGGCTACATCCACAATAAAAAGCCGCTGCAACCCCGCGTACACGGCGCGGGCGTTGTCAGTCGTCAGGCAACGCCGGAAGTATGCGTAGTTGCGCCGCACATTGTTCCCTTCGACCTTAGGTGGCTCAGGCACCTCGTCCAGCACATCCATCAGTGCCTGTTTATCGCCCCGCGTAAGGAGCAACTTGTAGCGTAGAATGCCCTCCTCTTCGGCGTTGAACAAATAGTAATTTTTTAGTTTCGTGGCCGACGTGCTTTCCAGCACCATCGGTTGCTCTTGCACCAGTTGCGCCAGCGCTGTTACCAAGAGCGTCAACGTTGTTACCCGCTGCTGCCCGTCAATAATGAGCAGTTCCGGCACCTCCGAAGCGTTGTGCTGGTCTTGCTCAAAATATACCACTGACCCAATGAAGTGCCCCACGCTTTCCTCGGCCTTGCTCACGCTCAGTACGTCGTGCAGCAGTTGGGCGCATTGGCTTTCCTGCCAACTGTACGTGCGTTGGTAAATGGGAATGATAAACTGCTTGGAAGTTTGCAGAAATTTGAGCAGGTTGGCCTGTTTGGCTTTCATCGGACGAAGTATTAGACGTTGCTATTATGCAAAAAATCGCATAAAAAATGTAAATAATTTCTGGTTCATAATTATTAATTTACCCCAGCATCTTGACAAAAACGTTGGACTTCTGCATTTCCCCCGAAATTATCTCGGACGGCTACTAGAAGAGAATGAAGCGTGATGTTCCCCGCTCCACCTAGAGCCAACCGTGCCAATGCGGCAAACCATTGGCTTTCGGTGGAACTGCTATTGCTCAAAAAGCCCACTTTGCCCCCGGCCCGCTTCCATGCGCCACCGTTCTCAGTTGGGCCAGTTTCGTACAAGCCAGCCAAAGTTTCAGCTAGTCGGTTACGCCATGCGACATTATCGAGCAAAGTTGCCGCAACCGGCACGGTAGTCGCTTGAGTCAAAGCGGGAACGATAATCGATGGGACTGAGCCTTCTGTTTGGATAGTTGCCGTTGCTAACCCAAGCAGCATTTCTGCTAGGAACGCCGTCGCATTACGTGCCGCTAACGGTTGGCTCCCGTTAGCATCTGCGGCTTCTTTCTTCTCAAGCAAGTCAGAAATACCCCGAATAATAATGCCCTTTTTGTGGTGGTCGTGAACAGGTGCCATAAAGCCAAAGCCCTCCATCTCAACAGCTAGTGCTTGGCTTACCGACTGTCTTATTAGCTGGTAAGTAGCAGAGCGTTCAGAAGCCACCACCTTTTCTCCCGCTGCAATTGGCTTGACTTCTGCCTTAAAGGGACCGAGGCCGTCGTCAATTCGGTGCTGCCAAGTAGTAGCCCGCGCTATCGACTTCGCTAACGACATCAATTCATAGCTTGCGGGGTAAATTTTCAACCGGGGTTTGTAATCGTCGTCGGCTTTGCCGCCCTCATAATGAATTACTTCTGATGAAATAACCACATCCCCAATGCCAACATCTTTTATGCCGCCCGCTACCCCCACGAAAAAAACATAATCCGGTTGAAAGAAGGTAAGTGCCCTTTCCGTTTCCTGCGCGGCGTTCACATTACCGGCCCCAGCCTCCACCACGGCTACCGAAAACTCATGCGGCCCTGCTGCAAAAGTGCCCCGTGAGTACATCGACCCCGTTGAATGCCTGACCGGTGCAGCAGATGAAAGAAGCCGCACCACTGCGTTGAATTCCAAGGCCAGCGCAGTAATAATAAGTATGTCGGTTTTCATTACAGATTAAAAAAGGTGCAACAAGCGTTCAAGGGACTGTAATTCAGAATTGCTCTTAAAATCTCCAAGAGCAACGTGAATCAATGTTGCTACCGAAATATGTTTGCCGCCACCTCCATGCCGCAATAATCTGATTGCTGCTGTCCATTGTTCGCCGCGACTTTGAGCATTGGTAAGCTTACCTACATCACCACCTGCCTTCTTCCAAATATTTCCTTGTTCTGGCCCTTCCTCGTACAGTTTAGCCATCACGTCCTCAAGAGAATTCCAAGCATCATCCTTAGTGGCCTGATGCCCGAATAGATTATAATTGAAAAACTTATCCAACCGTCCAAACATTTCCGCACACTCGTGCAGTGCTGGCCGAAAACTATCATTATGTTTGGCTTTAGCCAAAATTGCATTAGCAGATGCCTTCCACCGTTGTACCGCCACCAGTTTCCCTAACTGCGCCGCAGTTATACTACTCACTATGCCAAAATTGTGAATGTAGTCTTGTAAATAGCCATCTGTTAAGTTGTGCAGCACCATGTTCACACTCAACACGGCCGCTAAGTCGTCTCTTCGCTGCCCCAAAAATTCAGTAGCAAATCCAATAGTCTGGGCCGCCGTTACCAAAACGGGGTCAGCGGTTCCGGCCCAACTGCCTGCCAATATTTCCTCAACTAATGTACTAAGGGTAGCCGCGACAAATTTTGGTCGAAGTTCAGCGGGCAGCATATCCCATAAGGCAGCCCGCTCCGGCAAGTGCAGTACGTTGGCATACGCAGATGCCGCAATCAATTCCAACGGCCGGGTTTCGTTGGCCCGACCAGTAGCCACCGCCCCAAGAAACTCTTCAATGGTTTCCGCCGGCGCACGTAGGCCAACAGTGATTGATTTGGTTCGCGTCAGCGACTCCGACCAGATAGTACGCCAAGATTGTTGGTTAATATCTATCGGAGCCAATAGCTTCGGGTTGTGCCCGCAAGCTTCTCCAGCCAATTGCAGCAATTGGTTATTTGCTAGTTCTATCGCCAATTCTACTAACTCCTCATCCGAAACTTTTGCCACTAGCCTGCTCACGCGGGGCGATGCAGAAACGAAAAGCTGCTTCTCGGCCTTCACTTGTTTCCGTAACGCTTGCGCTGGCTTGTATGCTGCTCCAACCGCCGTTGCAAATAAGTCCCACCACTTTCGACCCACGCTAAAACTAGCAACTGCATCCGCTACTCCGACCTCTAACGAGGTTGGCACTGTTTCGCTAAGTGTCTGTTCCCATGTAGAAACAGTTGGCACTTGACCGAGCAAATAATTTCGGGTTGTTTCGTTCTGAGTGATACCGAGCCACACCACGCGGGCAACTTGCGTTGAATTTGCGGCCAACACTCGGCCGAATACTGAAACCGCTGCTTCGCGCCACCAAGCTTCTAAGTTGGCCGGATTTTCGTCGGCCAAGTATCCTAGCAATTTCTCCTGCATATCTACGTCAGGTGATGAGGTCGTAATGACCTGGCCCACAACTTGCTCAACCGCTTGCTTTAACCGTTCCGCTTGTTCGAGAAAAGGCTCAATTGGCACGTTTCGTAAGCCCATTGCTTGCTGTTCTCCTCCTGTTGTTAAGGCTTTGATTAGTGCCTGTACCACACGTTGTTTAAAGCTCACTGCTTTAGCGGGGTCTGGTTGCAACTGCCGGACGGTTCGCAACAGCGCCAGTAATTTATCGGCATCGGCGCTTTGCAAGCTCTCCGACTGCACGTAGGCCCGTTGGCATAGCTTCAAGCTTTTGAACGAATCAGGAACTACCTCAAGGTTTTCGATAAAGTCCCGAAAATCCTGCCCTTGGTCCCCGTTCAGAATCAACTGCTCTATTGGCGTTTCGGGCGTTTTCACAGGTTCGCCTGCCAACTTAATTGCCGCTGTTCCTCGCCATTTAGCTTCCAATTCTTCTGGCACGTTCACTAGCACCGGCAACGAGTCTTTAGCGGACGGTGGATTGAAACGGATGCCCCAACTCAAACCAGCCCGTAGTGTTGCCGGAAGACCCCGCCACAGTGCCTCCACTAGTTTTTGAAAGGAATGTGTCTCACTCATTACAAATACTGGCGTGGGGTTATTCTGCTCTACAAGCTGATTAACAACGCTTAACCAGCTTTCTGGAACGTTAGCAATGGACTCGTGTGGTTGCCCGATAGTTTCGGCAAGCGCAAGCGGAGCCAAGACCTTAGACCGCTCGGCCATCGGTGGTGGTTCTGCAAGCAATAAACTCACCACTGAAACCAAGTCAGGTAGCTCGTCCACACGCCGAAGTGGTAGTATGAGTACATGAGTGAACACCATGCCTGACCTGGCTACCGCAGTATCGGGCCAAGTACGGCAAATCAAGTAGTAGCCTTCGTGGGCAGTAGCTGCTAGGTAAGGTTGTAAGGTAAAGTTGGCCGGTAACGCCCCCGGCCGGTCAGTAAAAGCCAATAAAAAAGAGCGCAGATTACTATCAGATAAACTGCTGGCTAGTTGGCCGTGCGAGGTGCCCCCGACCGCCCCGAAATAAGCTTGGTGAATTTGCAAAGTGGAAGCGATGGGCACGTTCAGTAAGTAATGAGTTGCGTCAGGTCGGAGTCATGCCTCCCGGATGGTAGCACCACGTACCCCGCTTCTTCAGGCCCTTTGCCCATAAATTCGTCGTCGGACTTATCGGGGTCCAGCGTCCGGCCCAGCGAAGACAACCCACACACGCGCCAGCTACCCGGCTCCCAAACAGTTTCCAGAAAAGCCGCCACGAACGGTAGCCGCTGCCGTAGTTCAACCAGCGGCTCTACTCCCGCGTCCTCTAAACCTAAGGTGTCCCAGCACGAGAGCGCCACCGTCAGTCGGGGCGTTTGCACGGGCGATAGAACCGACTTGCCCTTGACAAATAACATCATTTGGAGCAGTTCGATGTAAAAACCCGGCTCCGTTAGTTCGGCTTTTGCATGGGCCTGTACGGTTCGTGCCTTCAAGTCTTCCAAGTCGGCAAAGCCGCGCGTGGTAATGTCTTCCAACTCTGGAATTTCATCGGGCCGAATCAGTAGTAGCCACTCGTCTGATTGGGTTATTAGCTCGTGCCACCGGCTTGAAATTAGCCGGTCGCTCACCAACCCGCGCACTTGCTCCCCCGCGTAGTCAGGAAATGTAAGAGTGATTTGCGCGTGTTCGTTGGCCACTACGAAGCTGATTTCTTTGTTCAACCCGCTTTCGGTATGTTCCCCAGCGCGTCCCTGTACCAGCCGGTCAATAATGGCTTTTATCACCGTTAGGTCGGCCGGGGCCGTTACCATGTGATAGGCACTTTTTCCGGCATCTAGTCGGTGGTAGAGTTGACCAACAAAGTGCGTTTTACCAGCGTTTGGGCCACCGATAATCAGCAAGTTCTGCGACTGGCTCATACTAAAACGCTGCGACGCAGCAAAAATAAATCATCGGTATCGGTCCGGGGTACCGCTGGCTGCGGCTGGCTTGGCTCGTGCCGTATCGTGTCCAGCAGCCATCCCACAGCTTCCAACACCTGTTCGTGCCATTGCACTTGGTCGCGGTTCACGCTAACGGCAAATTCTTGGTAGTGCTGGGGGTCTTTGCCCCGAATGTGGGCCTGTATCTTCTCCCGCATAGCTGGCCGCTTGTTCTCTACGTCCGACTTGGCCCATACCAGCCCCAATGGCCTTGCGCCCAAGTTTACGACTAGCCGGTTCGCCACCATTTGAATGTTTGCGCGGGCCTCCCCACAAGCCGCACCAGCTAGTTCTTGGCAGTCCGCAAATAACAAAAACCCATCTCCGTAGTGATGGACCCACGCGGCCCCCTCAGCGTTTTTCGCTTGCTCATTGACGCGCCACTCGTTGAACCACTCACCCGGTGCATCGGCAAATACCACATCAAGCAACTTATCAGTTTCGTCTTTCAGCGCCAAATGCAGTAGGCCGGGTACCCGTCCGGCGTTGCGGCTGGTGTGCGGCGGAAAGCTCACCATATTTGACCCGTCTTTGAAAGTTAAAAACCCCGCCAGTAATTCCCATCCGGGCAGGGTGTAGGAACCCGCAAAGCGGTAATTGGGAATGCTTTGGCCCCGACGCAACAACGAGTAGAGCAACGCCAAAAACGTTGTTTTACCCGCGTTTTCCATGCCAGCCAGCCCAATTAGTAATACCCGCGAACGAGCGATTAGCGGCTCCAAGTCTCTTTGACCCATCGCGCTACCCGTCCAGCTCACCCGCTGCCCGTCTAACTCTGCTGCAAGTGGAACGGCCTTCCCAGCCCCCTCCATATTTACGTCGCGCTCTAAGTTGGGGCAGGCTCCAAAGGGTCGGTGGCCATCCTGACATTCATTGTCTTCTGGGTGGCAGTTGGGGTTTTTACAGCTAAGTGGCATCGGATTCTGTAATAAGACGTTCCGTAAGCAGGTCGTGCAACACCAGCACCGCCAGTTGTTCGGGCAAAGCTTTCGCCTCGGCCCGCAGTCCCGTTGCACCTGTGAGCTTTTTCAACGTCTTCTGCCCGTGCAGCACTTGCGCCAAAAAGGCCGTTAGCGTCGTCCGTTCGCCGCAGTCTGTCATCAGCGGCAGGTGCGCGGCCAAGAGTTTTTGCGCGTCTTCCTCCTCGAAAGAAGCCAGTAGTTCCGGCAGTGTCTGCTCAACTGGCGCGTCACCTTTGATAGCGCGGTAGGTATCGGTCAGCAGGTAGTCCACGCTCACCGGCGTTACTTCAGGAAGCATTTTAGCCAAGTCAATGGCCATCACCACTGGCAGCACGGCTGCGTCTATCTCGCGGTATCCTTTGCGTAGTGTCGTGGAATACAGCGTTTCTTTCCACCAGAGTAGTCTGCTGCGTTGCTCTACTGCTTTTAGCGACTGAAATGATTCTACAAATGCAGTGGAAAGCGAATCACTAACCCCCTTGAAGAAATTATTGACTTCTGTCTGAAGAGCGGTAGTAGAAAGCGACTTCCCGAAGTCCCCAAAGGCTGTTTCAATTGCTTTTGCAATGCCAGCACTTGCGCTCGTGCTAAATTTTTCAGCCCATTGGGCTGGGTACTGGTGTTGGCTTTGACCACTGTTACTAGAGTCAGAAGCCTCTTTTAGCGCTGCTTTGAGCGTTGCAGTATCTACTGTAGCACTTCCCAATTTGAAGTCCTTCAACTTGAATTGAGCAAAGTCCGGCGCAGCAGGAGCTTTCGCCAATGCCCACTTCTCGGTTGCCTCGTTCTCCACATCACGCCCGAACTCCCGCAAAATCCGGTCAATAATATGTTGTTCACTTTCAAACGACACAAATTGGGCGTACCCACTGGCTGTGTAGTAAATGATGCGGCATAGCTCATTGCTTTCCATTCCTAGCTGGTACAATGCGCTCAAAATCACTCCGCGCAGAATACCACGCGGAGCATCTGAGTACTTGCTTTCCACACTGCCCCAGTGCTTTTTGAGCAAGTTGTAAGTTGCCACAATACGCGGATTGTCAACGGGAATAACCGCATCGAGTGCCGCTAAAGTATAGCAGCGAACTTCGACCAACGAAGCTTTCAGCACAACCACCAAGTCGGCTACCGTGGCTTCTAGCTGCTTCACCCGGTCGTCGTTATCCTCGAACTCAAAGAATTTCGCTCGCAGCCAATCGTAGAAAACTTCGTTGCGCTCCATCGTAGAAAGTTGATTTACTGAAAAAAAGGGTGGGCTAACACTCGGTTAGCTGGCTAGTGTCAAACGAGCGAAAGGAAATAAATCCGCTGATTCCCCAAACATTAGCTGCGAACTTACACCGGCACTACCACTACCGAGGCCGCCCAGCGGTAGTTTCCCTGGCAAACATACGCTACTTTCACGGTAAGTTTGCCAAGCAATTTGGCAAACTTACCGCCCCGTCCCTAACCATTCATGCGTCGCCAAACCAAAGTTTCCCTCGACCAACTCAAACGTCTGCTCTTCTCTGCCGCCGACGAGCTGCGCGGCTCGATGGATGCCGCTGAGTACAAGGACTACATCTTTGGCATTCTCTTCCTCAAACGCCTCTCCGACCAGTTTGACCAGAAGCAGGCTGCCCTGCGCCAGAAGTTCACCCAAATGGGCCTTAGCGCCGATGAAGTGACCGAACTAGTGGACAGCCCTACCTCCTATGGCGAAACATTCTACGTGCCCACCGAGGCCCGTTGGGCCAACCTGCGCCACCAGAAAACCCACGTTGGCACGGCCCTCAATCAGGCCATCAGCGCCCTTGAAGACCAGAATGCCAGCCAGTTTGAGGGAATGCTCAAAACCAACATTAACTTCACCCTGCAACGCGGCAAGGCCAATACCCGCGTTTCTGATTCCGATTGGGTGGCCATCATCCAGAAGTTTGATAAATATCGCCTCACCAACGACAATTTTGAATTTCCCGACCTGCTAGGGGCTGCTTACGAGTACCTTATTGAGCAGTTTGCCGACGACGCGGGTAAGAAAGCGGGCGAGTTTTACACCCCCGCCGGGGTCGTGAATTTGATGGTGCGACTGCTGGCCCCCCAGCCGGGAATGTCGGTGTACGACCCCACGGTGGGGGCGGGGGGTATGCTTATCCAGAGCCGGCAGTACGTGGAAGAACACGGCCACGACCCTCGCGAGTTGCGCCTCTATGGCCAAGAGAAAAGCGGCACCGTGTGGGCCATCTGCCGCATGAACATGATTCTGCACGACGTTTCGGATGCCCTCATTGAACACGGCGATACCCTACTCCACCCTGCCCATATCGACCTCAGCACCGGCTTGTTGCAGCAGTTCGACCGCATTTTGCCCAATCCGCCGTTTTCGCAGAACTACAAGAAGGCCGACATGAAGCACCAAGAACGGTTCAATGGCCTCTTTACGCCCGAAAAAAACAAGGCTGACCTCATGTTTTTGCTTCATATGTTGGAGTCGCTCAAGGCCGATGGTATGGCGGCCTGCGTAATGCCGCTGGGAGTGCTGTTTCGGGGCGGAGCCGAGCAGAAAATCCGCCAGCGGCTGCTGGAACAGGATGTGCTCCACGCCATTATTGCTCTGCCGCCCGGCCTGTTCTACGGCACTAGCATCCCGGCCTGCCTCATCGTGCTCAACAAGCACAAGCCCGCCGCCCTCACCGGGCAGGTACTGTTCATCAACGCCGATGCCGAGTATGGCCCCGGCAAGGCTATGAACTTCTTGCGGCCCGAAGATGCCGAAAAGCTCGTTACGGTTTTCCACGAGGCGCTGCCCGTGCTAGGCTACTCCCGCCTCGTGCCCGTAACCGAACTGGCCGCTGACGGGGCCAACTTCAACATCCGCCGCTACGTGGATAACACCCCGCCGCCTGAACCGCAGGATGTGCGTGCCCATCTGCTGGGCGGCTTGCCCGCCACCGAAGTGGCCGCCCTGCGCCCCCGCGCCCAAGCCCTTGGGGTTAGCCTGCCCACCTTTGTGCAGCCCCGCCCCGCTGAACCGGCTTACCTCGACTTTACCGCCCTCATCGCCGCTGACCGCGCACAACTGCGCCCTTTGCTCGAAGCTGACGCGGGCTTGCAGGCCACCCTGCGCCAGCAGCAAACCGAAATTGAGCAGTGGTGGCATGAGGCCCGCGACTCTTACGCCCAACTGGCCCACAGCTACCACGCCGACCCCAAGCTGCTGGCCCATACCCGTGTGGCCCTGCGTCACTCGCTGGTGCAACACCTGCTGCCGGCGGGCATCCTCACCGAGTTTCAACTTGCTGGGGTGTTTGCCAACTGGTGGCGGCTCGTGCGCGACGACCTCCGCACCATTACGTCGGTGGGCTGGTCGCCGTCATTGCTGGTGGAGGAGGAGCCGACGCGGGGCAAGCCCGCCGCTGCCGACGACGAAAAGGAACGCCCGTGGCGTGCCCCGTTGGTTGAAGCCCGCTTCTTTCAGGCCGAGCTAACGGCCCTCGCCCACACCGCCGACGAGTTGGAAGCGGCTGAGGCCACCCTTGATGAGCGCATTGCCGACGTGAACGCCGAACTGGAAGACGGCCAAGAGCCAACCCTTAAGCTGGTGCGGGCGTGGCTGACCACCGAGCAGGAAGCCGCCGCCGCCGACGAGCCGCGCCTACAAGAGCTAACTGCCCACGCCGACTACCTCACGGCGGCCGAGCAGGAGACGAAGCGCCTCCGCAAGGACTACAAAGCCCAGCGCACCCGTCTCAACCAATTTGTGGAGTTCAAACTCTATGGCATTGACGACACCGACAACGTTGCGGCACTCATCCAACAACGGGACATCCTGACCATTACCGAGACCGAAATCAAGACCCTGCTGGCGGGCGCGTCGCTATTTTCGGGCAGTACCCCGCTCGATGCAGCCCTCGCGGCGGCCACCCGGCGCGGGTCGCCCGTAGCCACCGCTGCCAAAGCTCTCGCCAAAACCCGCGCCGCCGCCCAAAAAGCCGTGGCTCAAATTACCCAAACCATTCAAGAAAACGAGCAGCGCCTCGCCAACGCGGGCGGCATCATCACCGATGACGAAGCCCGCGAGTTGATTTTGCTCAAACACCACAACTTGGTCAGCACCTCCCTCGAACGTTACCTACTGGCCGAAAAACGGCAGTTGTTGGGTGGCTTGGAGAATCTGGCGGAGAAGTATGGGGAGAGCCTCTCCTACTTGCGAGAAATCAACGTACAAAATGATGACCAACTTTCTGAAATGCTGACCGAATTAAATTACATTTCCATCTAAATGAGTACAATATTTGACTTATTGGGTAATTTGGTCTGGCTCACAAAAGGGCGCGTTCCTCAAAAAGCATCTGGTGATTCTCCAGATGCTCTACCTTATGTAACACCCAATTATTTGCGAGGTATTGCTGAACCTCTAGAGTCTTTCAAACCAACTGAGCATGATATCAAGCTAAAGGGGGGAGAGGCTGTTATTCTTTGCGATGGCTCTAATGCTGGGGAAGTCTTTCGGGGACGGCTTGGTCTGTTGTCTTCGACAATGGCCGTTGTTCAAGCAAACCCTCAAAAAGTAGATACAGGCTTCTTATACGCTTTCCTCAAGTTTTATGAGCCATATCTGAAATCGCAGACTGCGGGTTCTGGTATTCCTCATCTAGATAAACAATTACTTGGACGACTACCTTTTCCGGCGATTAGTGTTGCTGAGCAACATCGCATTGCCGAATACCTAACCTCACTTGATACGTCAATCAGCTATGCCCAAACGCTGCTCAAAAAGCACGAGCGCATTCGGGCAGGTTTGCTTCAGGACTTGCTGATTAATCGAGTTAGTGAACCTGTCCAAAATGTGAA
>JANXUO010000295.1 GCA_025356245.1 Hymenobacter sp. | reverse complement strand
GATCTCTTTGCTCAAATACACAAGCTGCAACAAATTATGACCGGATGCAAAAGACAAAAAAGTCAGCCGCGCAGCGGCGTATCCGTTTCACCCGTTAAATCCGTTCTAATCTGCGGTCTCTATTTAGCCCCGGCCAGCTCGCCTTTCAGCGCGCGCGGGATGGCAATGCTGGCAATCGGGGCCAGCGGGTTGGTCAGAATTGTGTAGTTTTTGGCTTCCACGGCACCCACTTTGATGGATTTGCCGAGTTCCATGCCGCTGATGTTTACCTCCACGTAGTCGGGCAGGTTTTCGGCCGAGGCTTTTACTTTCAGCTTGCGCAAGGTGCTGACGAGCTTGCCGCCCGCGAGTACGCCCGGCGAAACGCCCACGTATTTGATGGGAATGTCCATCTTCACGTCTTTGCCTTCCTGAATTTCGAGGAAATCGACGTGCAGCAGCATTTCGTTCACCGGGTGAAACTGCGCGTCCTGCACAATGGCGCGGTGGATGCTGCCTTCCACGTTGAGGTCCACGATGTGGGCTTCGGGGGTGTACAGCAGCTCGCGGAACAAAATGGCCGGCACGGAGAAGTGAACGACGTCCTTGCCGCCGTACATTACGCACGGTACCTGGGCGTCAAGGCGCAAGGCCTTGGCTTCCGTTTTGCCGAGATTCGCTCTTTTAAACCCTACAATCTCGAGGCTTTTCATAAAAGAAGTTGGTTAAGGTTGATTTCCAGTTGTTGGCAAAGTTGCCGAAACGGGCCGCAAAGGTAAGAATTTTAAGGCGGATAAAAAACCCTTAAACAAACAGCGAGCTGATGCTCTCGTGCGTCACCACGTTGCGAATGGCCGCCGCAAACAGTGGCGCCAGCGAGATAACGTGGATTTTATCGTTCTGCTCGCGCAACGGGATGGTATCAGTGGTGATGAGCTCGGTGAGGGCCGAGGCGCGGATGCGGGCGTGGGCCGGGCCGGAGAGCAGCGGGTGCGTGTCGACGGCCCGCACCGACCGCGCCCCGCGCTCCATCACCAGCTCGGCGGCTTTGCAGATGGTGCCGGCCGTGTCCACCATGTCATCGACAAAAACGACGTTCATGTCCTTCACGTCGCCGATGACTTGCATCGAGGCAATTTCGTTGGCCCGCAGGCGCATTTTGTCGCAGACTACGATTTCGGCCCCGAATTTTTTGGCCATGGCGCGAGTGCGCACCACGCCGCCCACGTCGGGCGAGGCAAAAACCAGGTTGTCGAGGTTGAGCGAGCGGATGTAGGGGGCCGTGACAGTGGCCCCGTCGAGGTGGTCGACCGGAATATCAAAAAAGCCCTGAATCTGGCCGGCGTGCAAGTCGCAGGTCATCAGACGGTCGGTGCCCACGCTTTGGATGAGGTTGGCCACCACTTTGGCGCCGATGCTCACACGGGGCTTGTCTTTGCGGTCTTGGCGGGCGTAGCCCATGTAGGGCATCACCACCACCACTTTGTGGGCCGAAGCGCGCTTGGCGGCGTCCACCATCAGCATCAACTCCATCAAATGCTCGGCGGGCGGGAAGGTGCTCTGGATGAGAAACACCTCGCAGCCGCGCACGCTTTCGTTGAAGCTCGGCCCCAGCTCGGTGTCGGCAAAGCGTTGCAGGGTGAGGTCGCCGAGCGGAATGCCGAAGGCGGCGGCGATGCTTTTGGCGAGTTCTTGGGAGGCGCTGCCAGCGAAGATTTTGACGTGTTTCATAGAATGGCAGATTGCCGCGGATTAAAAGCAGAAAGCGCCGGCCTCTCCGGGGTCGGAGAAGCCGGCGCTTTGCCGTTTCTTAGTTGTTGGTTCTATTTATTCGCAACATCGTTGGCCGACCAGGGCTCGAACCTGGACTCTTCTGAACCAAAATCAGACGTGTTGCCGGTTACACCATCGGCCAATTTCCCGGCGGGCTGATGGCCGTTCGGGGAGGCAAAGGTACAACGCCGGGCATGCGAGGCAAGTTTTTGCGCAACTTTTTTTTAAAACTTACGGCGGTGAGGAAGGGCCCGCGGCGCGAAACGGGTCAGGCTAGGCGGGGCCGGGCTAGGAAAAGCGCCCGCCCGCCCGTACTTTTGCGGCCTGAAAAACCGCAAGTAGAACCGCAATTTTCCGCACCAAAAAATTCCCTCATGGCGAATACCGGCAAAATCACCCAGGTCATCGGCCCCGTTGTGGACGTGAGCTTCGCAGGTGAAAACACCAAGCTCCCCAACATCCTCGACGCGCTGGAAGTCACCAAAGACAACGGCCAGGTAGTCGTACTGGAATGCCAGCAGCACCTCGGCGAAGACCGGGTGCGCACCATTGCAATGGACTCGACCGAGGGCCTCACCCGTGGTGCCGAAGTGCGTGACCTGGGTACGCCCATTTCGATGCCCACCGGCGACGGCGTGAAAGGCCGCTTGTTTAATGTTATCGGCCAAGCCATTGATGGCATTCCGCAGCCAAAATCGGATGCCCGGCTCTCGATTCACCGTCACGCGCCGGCGTTTGAGGAACTGGCTACGTCGTCGGAAGTATTTTTCACTGGCATTAAGGTGATTGACTTGCTGGCTCCTTATGTGAAGGGCGGCAAAATTGGTTTGTTCGGCGGGGCTGGCGTGGGCAAAACCGTGCTTATCCAGGAGTTGATTAACAACGTGGCCAAGGCCTACGAAGGGCTGTCGGTGTTTGCCGGCGTGGGCGAGCGCACCCGCGAGGGCAACGACTTGCTGCGCGAATTCATCGAAGCCAACATCATCCGCTACGGCGATGCCTTTAAGCACTCGATGGAAGAGGGCGGCTGGGATTTGAGCAAGGTGGACATGGCCGAGATGGAGAAGTCGCAGGCGACGCTCGTTTTCGGGCAGATGAACGAGCCCCCCGGAGCCCGTGCCCGCGTGGCCCTCTCAGGCCTCACCATCGCCGAGAGCTTCCGCGACGGCGACGGTACCGGCGCGGGGCGCGACATTCTATTCTTTATCGACAATATTTTCCGCTTCACGCAGGCGGGTTCCGAGGTGTCGGCCCTGCTGGGCAGGATGCCGTCGGCGGTGGGTTACCAGCCCACGCTGGACACCGAAATGGGGGCCATGCAGGAGCGCATTACCTCCACCAAGCGCGGCTCCATTACCTCGGTGCAGGCCGTGTATGTGCCGGCCGATGACTTGACCGACCCGGCCCCGGCCAACACCTTTGCCCACCTGGATGCCACGACGGTACTGAGCCGCAAGATTGCCGAACTCGGCATCTACCCGGCCGTGGACCCGCTCGACTCGACCTCGCGCATCCTCTCGGCCGACATCCTCGGCGACGAGCACTACAACACCGCCCAGCGCGTAAAAGAAATCCTGCAACGCTACAAGGAATTGCAGGACATCATCGCCATCCTGGGCATGGACGAACTCTCGGAGGAAGACAAGCAGACCGTGAACCGCGCCCGCCGGGTGCAGCGTTTCCTGTCGCAGCCCTTCTTCGTGGCCGAG
>JANXUO010000253.1 GCA_025356245.1 Hymenobacter sp. | reverse complement strand
CCCCAGCTTCAGCAGGTGAAAGGATACGGAAATCAGCAGCACCCGCACCACATCGGGCCGAATGTGCTTGAAAATGTAGGAAACGGGGAATGTCTTGTTGAGTAGCATGAATGACGGGAAAAACCAAACAGCGGAGAAAGCGTGGCTGCTGCTTTCTCCGTGGCGTGTCGTCCAAAATAATCGAATGGCCCCTCAATGCCCAGCGGCTTGCGCCTGTTTCTTGGCCTGCTTGCGGAAGTAGTCGCGCAGCAAAAAGTTGTGCTGCAAGGCCTCCATGCTTTGGCTGAAGCCGGCCGTGCCCCGCTCGGCGTTGCCAATGGTTTGGCGCAACTGCCGGCTCAGGGCCGTGTCGGCGAGGAGGGTATGCAGGGGGCCGTTGGGGGTTTCAGTCTGCTTTTTCAGGCTGGCCAGTGTGGCCGCCAGCGTATCGGAGGCGTTGGCCAGCTGGCGGGTGGTGTGGCGCATCTGGCCCGCAAACTCCTTGTCGGTGAGTAGGTAGCCGGCCGGGCCCTGGCCCTGACGCAGGCCGTGGGCGAGCTGCTGCACGTCGCGGGCCGCCGCCTGCAGCCCAGCCGTGGCCGTGGCCGCGTGGCGCAGGCTCAGGCGCAGGTCGGCCGCCAGCTGCTGGTCATTCAACAGCTGCCAGAGGGCGTTGCTGCCGTTGAGTTTGTGGGTAACTTGGCGCAGGTCGCCAGTGATGGCCACCAGGTTTTTATTCGACACGTTGAACGTGCCCAGCATGGCATCGAGGGCCAGCGGCGTGGTGGTGCGCAGCATGTCGCCCGGCTCGATGGGCGGGGCGGGCGCGGGCACGGCAGCGAGGTTGATGATGGTGTTGCCCACCAAGCCGTCGGTGCCGACCGAGGCCACCGCGTTTTTCCTGATGAAAGGCTGCACCTCGCGATTCAGGCTCATGCCCACGCGCACGGTGCTGTCGTTCAGAATGTCAATACTTTTTACGGTGCCTATGGTAATGCCCGACAAGCGCACGTTGTTGCCGGTGAGCAGGCCCGACACGTTCCGAAAATCGGCCCGCACATTCAGCGACGAGCCAAACAGGTTCTGCTTTTGCCCAATCAGGAACAGGGCCGCAATCAGGCAGCCCAGGCCCAGCGCCACAAACAGGCCCAGGCGAATGTTGGTACTGGCGGAGGGCGCGGCCATTGTTTTAAGTTAAGAGTTGAGCGTTGAGTATTAAGCGCTGGGGCCTCATTCGAAAAAAGCGTGAATGGTCGGGTCGTTGCGCTGCCGGAGTTCCTCGTAGGTGCCCTCGGCGTAGCAGCGGCCTTCCACCAGCAGGGCCACGCGGGTGGCGGTGAGGCGTACGCAGTTCATGTCGTGGGAGATGATGAGGGCCGAGGTGGTGTATTTCTGCTGCACCTGGCGGATGAGCTGGTCGATTTCGCGGGCCGTTATCGGGTCGAGGCCGGTGGTGGGCTCGTCGTAGAGGATGATTTCGGGCGGCAGAATGAGGGTGCGGGCCAGGGCAATGCGCTTGCGCTGGCCGCCCGACAGCTCGGCGGGCATTTGGTCGAGGGTGTCGGGCAGGCCCACGTCGGCCAGGGCTTGGCGCACCAACTCTTCCTCCTGGCCCCGGCGGGCGGCCAGCCAGTGCCGCCGCAACGGAAAGAGTAGGTTTTCGCGCACCGTCATCGAGTCGTAGAGGGCATTGCTTTGGAAGAGAAAGCCGACTTTGGTGCGCAGCTCGTCCAGGGCGGCGTGGCCGAGGGTGGCCACGTCCTGACCCAGCACCGTGATGGTGCCCGCATCAATCGGGAGCAAGCCGATGATGCACTTGATAAGCACCGACTTGCCTGAGCCCGACCGGCCCAGCACTACCAGGTTTTCGCCCCGGTGCAGCGTGAGCGAGAAGTCCTGCAACACGTGGTTAGTGCCGAACGACTTGCTCACGTGCGCCACCGTCAGCACTACCTCCGCCGTGGGAGCAGAAGTGGTAGCGGGCAGGGGGGCGACAGCGGCAGCAGGTTGCATATAAATTAGTTAAGCCCCAATAAGTTGCTCACTTGCACGGCCAGCAGGTCGAGAATGAAAACCATCATGGATGCCATTACCACGGCGGAGTTGGCGGCCCGGCCCACGCCTTCGGTGCCGTTGGTGGCGTAGTAGCCTTTGTAGCAGCCAATCAGCCCAATGGCAAAGCCAAAAAACACCGTTTTGACCACCGCCGACAGCAAATCGCCGAAGGTGAGGCGGGCAAGAATATTGTGGGTAAACAGCGCCAGGGAGGTTCCGCCTTTCAGGTTAACGCCTAGGTAAGCCGCCGCCAGCCCCAGCCCGGTGGCCAGCAGGTTGAGGATGGGCACCATAAGCGTGGTGGCCAGCATACGCGTCACCACCAAGTATTTGAAGGGGTTGGTGCCCGATACTTCCATCGCGTCAATCTGCTCCGTTACCCGCAACGAGCTGAGCTCGGCCCCAATGCTGGAGCCCACTTTGCCGGCCACCATCAGGGCCGTGATGATGGGGGCCATTTCGCGGATGATGGTGAGGCCCACCATGGTTGGAATCCACGACTCGGCCCCAAACTGTACCATCGTGGGCCGCAGCCGCAGCGTGAGCACCAGCCCCATGATGAACCCCGTAACCCCCACCAGCGTCAGCGACTGGTAGCCCAGCACGTAGCACTGGCTAAGCAGTTCCCGCCACTCGTAGCGCGGCCGGAAGCCCTCGCGGAAAAACCGGCCCGCGAAACGGGTCATGCCCCCAATTTCGGCCAGAAAGGGACTGTTGAACACGGTTGGGTGGCAAAAAAATGGAGGGGAAGTACGCCGACTGACTGGCGCTGCCAAGCAGCTGTTTGAGTTGAGAATTTTGCTTGGTTAACAGACGCTACAAGCCAGCGCCGTCCAGCGAGGAAGCAGTGGCGCGGGCGGCCCTGGCAGCCACTGCCACTTTGGGCGCGGGCTGCTTGGCGGCGGTCGGCCGGGTGCGGGGCGCGCGGCGGGCAACGGCAGGAGCCGAAGTTGCCGGTTTGGCGGTGTGGGTTGTAAGAGGCGCTTTGTGGGTCGCCTTGCTGCTCGTTTTGCTGGTCGTCTTGTGCGCGGCTTTGGCGGTTTGCCTGGCCTGCTTGCGGTGTTGCTGCACCAATTGCGCCGCTAGGTGCTTCACCGTTTTGGTGAGTTTCTTCGGTACTTTATCCCCGGTGTTTTTCAGGCCCAGGTGCGGATGCAGCGCCGTGATAAGTTCAATGGTCAAGGACTTGCGCTGCTTTTTAGCGGTTGGTACGGCGGCTTTTTGTGCGGCTTTTGCTGCTGCCTGCTCTTGTTTGACTTGCTTGTTGGTGAGCTGTTTGGCCAGCCGCCGGAGCGTTTTGGCTACCCCTTTCAAGGTGCGGCGGGGGGCCGTTGCGTCGAGGCCGAGATGCGGGATGACGGCCGTTGTCAGATGGTCAGTCAAAGTGGGGGCTGGGGTTTTCATTGAAGGGGAGAATGAAGTGAGGTAGTGGCAAAAAGGCGTTGGCAAGCAGCGCGGAGATTTCGCTTAGCGAAGCCCCAGGAGGAGTAATGCCAGCCCGACTAAGCTGGCCATGAAGGCGACGACGATAATTGTGTCGCGGGAGGGCGGGGCGCTGGGTGCGGAAATGGGTTCCATGGGCGAATTGGAGCGTCAGGATTGAGGGGGCGGGCTACGCCGCTGCCGCAGTCACCATAGTGAGCAAAAAAGTGCTTTCCTGGTGCGCCGTGACGCGGTGCGGAATACCGGCGTGGAGGGTCAGCATTTCGCCTTTGGCCAGCTCGGCGGCCTGTTGCTCGGTCCAGAAAGTGAGCCGCCCTTCCAGCACCTGCACGCAGATGATGCCGGGGGCGGTATGGGTTTTCATCTCGGTCCCATCGTGCAGGGCCATCAGCACTACGCGCATGTCTTTGGTTTTGACTAGCGTGATGGCGTTGCGGTCGCTGGTGAGCCAAGCCATTTCCTGCTTTATCTGTTTGCGTAGCGTCACCAAGTCCATCACCATCAGTGGGGCATCCAACAGGCGGTTGCCTTCGGGCCGCTGCTGGGTGGCGATGTTGTGCTTTTCGGCGGCTACGGGGCGGGCCTCTTGAAGCACGGGGGCGGGCAGGGGCGGGTCCAGGGCTTTCACCAGGTCGTCGGCCAGGGTTTCGCTGTACATGCCGTAGCCGTTCACCAGCGTGCCTTTCAGGCCGTGCTTCGCCGAGGAAATGGCGTACACCACGGCCTCATCGCCGGGGTCCGAAAGGCCCTCGAAGCGGTAGTGCTTATCCACCACAAACTCGGTTGGGTGCAGCTGCAAGGCGTTGCCGGCGCAGGCCAGGTGGGTTTCTGCCAGGTTGAAATCCGCCGTGTAGCCTTCCTTTTGAAGGTGGGTCAGCACTTCGGAAACGGTGGTCATGGGTATCATAGGAGGTGTGCTTAAAGCCGGCCCGGCCGGTTCGGTTCGTAGTATGCCTTTGCGGGCGTTCTCGTTATCGGGTTGATGGCGGCCATTGCAAAGCACAAAGCTCGGGGGCTGGTGTGCGGCCGGCCATGACGGCCATCATCTGCCCGCTTGATGCTCGTCACCAACCAAAGGGTCAGCCCCGAAAGGCGGCCGTGACGGCAATCATCGGCGGGCGTGACCGGCGTCATGGCCTGCCAGGCGCACTTCGTCTACCTTTGCGATACTGCCCGGCCGGCGTTGGGACTTGGCTATTCATTAAGCCATCATTCGGTGCCTATTTCTGAGACAAACACCTCATTTACTGGATTATTATGCTCAGGAATACCCCGCCTGCTGCCGTGCACGCCTACCTGGTGGGCGGGGGCATTGCCTCGTTTGCGGCCGCTGTTTTTCTTATTCGTGACGGTCAGGTGCCGGGGCGCAACATCCACATTTTTGAAGAGGCAGCGCTGGTTGGCGGCAGCCTCGACGCGGCCGGGCGGGCCGAGCAGGGGTACGTGCTGCGCGGGGGCCGGATGATGAACTTCTCCTACTTCTGCACCTACGACGTGCTGGCCACCATCCCGTCGCTGGAACACCCCGGCCAGTCGGCCTACGACGACATCATGGCCTTCGACCAGCACATGCAAACCGCCGCCTTGGCGCGGCTGGTGAACCGCGCCGGCGATGTGTTGGATGTTACTAATTTGGGTGTCAATGCCATTGAGCAACAACGCGTAGTGGAGCTGCTGGCCCTGCCGGAGGCGCAGCTCGGCACCCGGCGCATCGATAGCTGGTTTGAGGCGGGCTTTTTCCAGACCAATTTCTGGCTGCTGTGGGCGTCGATGTTTTCGTTTCAGCGCTGGCACAGCCTGGTCGAATTTCGGCGCTACCTGCTGCGCCACCTCCAGGATTTTCCCCAGCTCGGCACCCTGGACGGGTTCGACCGCACGCCCTACAATCAGTTCGACTCGGTGGTGCTGCCCATCATGACCTGGCTGCGGGCGCAGGGCGTCGATTTCCGCCTCGGCTGCCAGGTGACCGACCTGGATTTTGCCCCCGATGCTACCACCAAAACGGTGACGGCCGTGCGCTACCTGCACGGGCAGCACGCCCACTCCCAGCCCGTGCAGCCCCACGATGTGGTGCTGATGACCAACGGCTCCATCGCCGCCAACTCGGCGATGGGCTCGATGACGGCCGCCCCGGTGCTGAATCCTGAAAAGCCCGACCGCGCCTGGGCGCTGTGGAAAACCGTGGCCGCCAAGTACCCCGATTTTGGGCACCCCGCCGTGTTCGACAGCCGGCCGGCCGAGGCCACATGGGAGTCGTTCACCATCACCAGCAAAGGCACGGCGTTTTTCGAGCTGATGGCCAAATTCTCAGGCAGCAAGGCGGGCACCGGGGCGCTGGTCACCCTCACCGAGTCGAGCTGGCTGCTGTCGGTGGGGCTGCCCCATCAGCCGCACTTCCTCAACCAGCCCGCCGACGTGACGGTGTGCTGGGGCAACGGCCTGTTTCCGGACCGGGTGGGCGACTTCGTGCCCAAAAAAATGAGCGACTGCACCGGCGCAGAAATCCTGACCGAGCTGCTCCACCACCTGCGCTTTGAGGCCGAGCTGCCGGCCCTGCTAGCGGCGGCCAATTGCATTCCGTGCCTCATGCCTTTCGTTACCAGCCAGTTTCTTACCCGTGCCCCCACCGACCGGCCCGCCGTGGTGCCCCCCGGCTCCACCAATTTTGCCTTTCTCGGCCAGTTCACCGAAATACCCGACGACGTGGTATTCACCATCGAATACTCGGTGCGCTCGGCCCAAATGGCGGTGTATGAGCTGCTGGGGCTCGATAAAAGCCCGCCGCCCGTGTACCGGGGGCAAGACGATGCGAAAGTAATGGAGAAAGCACTGGCGGCCATGCGTCGCTGAACGTTGGCGCGCGTTTTCAACGCGTGCCAACTGGCTTCGCGTCTCTGACGCGCGGGTAGGCTCGCGTAAAAACGGCCTTGCATTCATCGTTCAAACCGTGCGTCAGAGACGCAAAACCAGTTGGCACGCGTTGAAAACGCGCGCCAGCGGCCAGTTACTTTCCCATTTCAATATGCCCCGCCCCACCGAACCCGCGCCCGCCACCCGCCCCACCGGCCTCACGGCCGCCGAAGCCCGGGCGGGCCTGCTGCGCCACGGCCCCAATGCCGTGGATGCTGCGCCGCCCGATGGCTGGCTGCGGGTGCTGCTGCGGCAGTTTCGGAGCCTGATTGTGGCGGTGCTGGGCGCGGCGGCGGTGCTCTCGTTCGTGTTTCAAGACCACGCCGAAGGCTTCGCCATCGTGGCCGTTATCGTCATCAACGGACTCATTGGGTTTTGGCTGGAGTGGAAAGCACAGGCGTCGATGACGGCCCTGCGCCGCCTGGGGCAGACTACGGCCCGCGTGCTGCGCGACGACCAGGTGCAGGCCATTCCTTCCGACGAGGTGACCATCGCCGACGTGCTGCTGGTGGAGGCCGGTGAAGTAGTGGCCGCCGACGCGGAATTATTCGACGTCCAGCAGCTTCAGGTCAACGAGTCGGCCCTCACCGGCGAATCGATGCCGGTGCGCAAAACGCTGGATGCGCCCGCCGCCGGGGCCGCGCTGGCCGACAAAACCAACCACTTATTCAAGGGCACGGCCGTGGTGAATGGCACGGGCCGGGCCTACGTGACGGGCGTGGGCGGCGGCACCCAACTGGGCGAAATCGCCCAGCTGGTGCAGCAGGCCCAGCACACGGCCACGCCCCTGGAGGCCAAGCTGGCGAAGCTCGCCCGGCAGCTGCTGTATGCCACGGCGGGGCTTACGGCGGCGTTTGTGGCGGTGGGCCTGCTGCGGGACCAGCCGCCTCTGCGGCTGCTCGAAACGGCCATTGTGCTGGCTGTGGCGGCTATTCCAGAGGGGATGTCTATCGTGGCCACGCTGGCCCTGGCCTACGGAATGCTGCGCCTGGCCGAGCGCCACGTGCTGGTGAAGCGGCTGGCGGCCGTCGAAACCCTGGGGGGCACCGACGTCATTTTTACCGATAAAACCGGCACCCTCACCCAGAACCAGATGGCGGTGCACACCGTGTGGTTGCCCGAAGCCCGCCTCGACGCGGCCGCCGAAAAAGCGGCCGCAACCCAGGCCGTGCGGGCCGGCGAAACCTACCAGCTGCTGCTACGCACGGCCGTGCTCTGCAATAACGCCACCTACGCGCCCGCCGCCGCCAGTGCCGCCCTCGGCGACCCGCTGGAAGTGGCCCTGCTGGCCCTGGCGCACCAGCACGGCTTCGACGCGCCCGCCACCCAGGCCGCCCCGCGCCTGGCCGAGCAGCCTTTCAACTCCGATACCCGCCTGATGGCTACCCTGCACCGCCTGCCCGACGGCGCGGCCTGGGTAGCTGTGAAAGGCGCGGCTGAAGAAGTGCTAAAGCAGTGCACGCAGGAGCAGGCTGCCGCCGGCCCTCAGCCCCTGCCCGAAGCCGGGCGGGCCGAGTGGTTGCGCCGCGCCGAAGAGCTGGCCCAAACTGGCCTCCGCACCCTGGCCCTGGCTTACCGCCGGCTTCCTACCGAAACCCCCACCGACCTGGCCCAGGACCTGGTGCTGCTGGGCCTCGTGGCCTTCCTCGACCCGGCGCGGCCCGAAGTCATTCCGGCCATCGAAGCCTGCCGGGAGGCGGGCATCCGGGTGCTGATGGTGACCGGCGACCACCCCGCCACGGCCCTCACCGTGGCCCGGCAAGTACACCTCGTCGCCGACGCCGAAACCGCGGGGCCGGTGGTTATCGGCACCCAGCTGCCCGGGTTGCTGGCCCAACCCGTCGGGGCCGGCCAACGCCTGCTCCAGGCCCGCGTGTTTGCCCGCGTGAGCCCGGCCCAAAAGCTGGAATTGATTGCCTTTTACCAGCAGCAGGGCCACGTGGTGGCCATGATTGGTGACGGCGTGAATGACGCGCCCGCCCTCAAAAAGGCCGATATTGGGGTGGCCATGGGCCTGCGCGGCACCCAGGTGGCCAGCGAAGCCGCCGCCCTGGTGTTGCGTGACGACTCGTTTGCCTCGGTGGTGGCGGCCGTGGAGCAGGGGCGCATCATTTTCACCAACATCCGCCGCTTTGTGCTATACCTTGTATCCTGCAACCTGAGCGAGCTGCTGGTGGTGATGGCGGTGAGCCTGGCGGGCCTCGGTGTGGGCTTGCTGCCCCTGCAAATTCTGTTTCTGAACCTGCTCACCGATGTGTTTCCGGCGCTGGCCCTGGGCGTGGGCCAGGGCAGCACCCGCACGATGGCGCACGGCCCCCACGACCCCCAGGCCCCCCTGATGCGCCCCGGCGACTGGCGCCTGGCCCTGGCTTACGCCGCGCTGATAACCGCTCTGCTGCTCGGCAGCGACTACCTGGGCCGCCGGCTGGTTGGCTTCATGCCCGCCACTTCTACCACCATCCTGTTCTACGGCCTGGCCCTGGCCCAAATGGTGCACGTGTTCAACATGGCGGGCGTTCGCACGTCGCTGCGCAACAACGACGTGCTGCGCAACGGCTACGTGTGGCTTGCCCTGGCCGTGTGCACGGCCCTGCTGCTGCTGGCCTACTACCTGCCGCTGCTGCGCCACCTGCTCGGTATTGAGCCCATTACGGGGCTGGCCTTGCTGTTTATCGTGGCCCCGGCCGGACTGGTACTGGTGCTGGGCCAGCTGCTGGGCTACTGGTTCGGGCGGCCGGTAGCGCGAACTTTGTAGTCCGCGCCATTCTCCGCCAGCGCTGAACAATCATCGCACAACCGCGCGGACTACAAAGTCTGCGCTACACTCATTCAAACCCCCTTTTTCAATGAAAATTACCATCTTCAGCGCCCACGCCTTCGAGCAGCCTTACCTGGTTCAAGCCGCGGGCGACCAGCACGAATTACGCTTCATCGCTGAGCCGTTGAGCTTGGCCACGGCGGCCCAGGCCCAGGGCAGCGAGGCGGTGGGCCTGTTCACCAGCGACGATGCCTCGGCCCCGGTGCTGGAAAAGCTGCACGCCGACGGGGTGCGCTACGTGGCCGTGCGGGCCGCCGGCCACGACAACGTGGACCTGCCCGCCGCCCACCGCCTGGGGCTACGCGTGGCCACTGTGCCCTTCTACTCGCCCTACGCCATTGCCGAGCACACCGTGGCTCTCATCCTGGCCCTGAACCGCCGCCTGCACCTGGCCGACCAGCAGCTGCGGGCCAACGACTTCCGGCTCGACAACCTTGTGGGGTTCGATTTGCACGGCAAAACCGTGGGCATCATCGGCTGCGGGCGCATCGGCGGCATCATTGCCCGCATTTTGCACGGCTTTGGCTGCCAGCTGCTGGGCTTTGACGTGGTGCCCGACAAAACGCTGGAAACCGAGCTGGGCCTGACCTTTACGACCCTCGCCGACCTCTACGCCCGCGCCGACATCATCACCCTGCACGCCCCGCTGAACGAGCACACCCGCCACCTGATTGACGCCGCCGCCCTGGCCCAGATGAAGCCCGGCGTGATGCTCATCAACACCGGCCGGGGCGGCGAGCTCGACACCAAAGCGGCCCTGGCCGCCCTGCGCCGCGGCCAGCTCGGCTACTTGGGGCTTGACGTGTACGAGCACGAGCACGGGCTGTTTTTCGAGAACCACGCCCAGGAAAAGCCCCACGACGACACCTTCGCCCAGCTGCTGGCCCAGCCCAATGTGCTCATTACCGGGCACCAGGCGTTTCTCACCCGCGAGGCCCTCACCAACCTGGCCGATGCCACGGTGGCGTCGCTCACTTGCTGGGCGGCGGGCCAGCCTTCGGCCACTGAGTTGCGGGAGGGTTGAGAATTAATAAAATATTTTATCTGTGTTTGTGGATGCTATGAGCTTATGGCAAATCATCCGGCGCTTGTTTTCCTACGTGCGGCCCTACCGGGGGCTGGTCGCAGTTACGCTGCTGTTTACGTTGGTCGGGGCGTTGGCGGCGCAGGTCAATCCCTTCGTGCTGCGCTACACCGTGAATACCGTGCAGCACCTGCTCCACCAAGGCCAAGGTACGCGGGGGGCGCTGCATTTGCTGCTGCTTATCAGCGGCGTACTGTTGGGCAAGGAGCTGCTGAGTGCTGGCCTGGTGTTTGGGCAGCATTACTTTGGCGAAGAAATTCGGGTGTCCGTTTCCAGTGCCCTTTCGCAGGATGCCGTGCGGCGGTTGCTCTCGTACCGCCTCGGCTTTTACGCCGATACTCACAACCAGACCGGCCAGCTCCAAACCCGCCTCGACAAGGGCGTGGATGCGCTCATGAAGCTGGTGCAGGACTTGTTTATTGACGTGATGCCGCTGGTAGCCAATGCTGTGGTGGCCCTGGTGGTGATGTTTGTGGCCAACGTGTACGTGGGCCTGACGGCCGTGGTGCTGCTGCCGGTGTACTTTGGCCTCAGCTACTGGCAAGGCCGCCGGCTTGGCCCCGTGCGCCACAACATGCGCGGCCTGCGCGAAGCCAAAAACAGCGGCCTGCTCAACCTCATTGATTCGGCCGTGGTCATCAAAAGCTTTGTGCGCGAGGACTACGAGGAGCAAAAGCAGAACGTCCTCCAGCAGCAGCTCCGCACGGTGCAGCTGGAGATGCGCAAAACCAATTTTCTCTTCGATGGCCTGAAAAGCTTTGTGGAGCAGCTGGGCGTAGTGGGCATTGTTGTAACGACGGCCTACCTGGTGCTAGCCAGACAATTGTCGCTCGGCGACATCATGTTCTACGTCCTGCTGCTGCACAACGTGACGGCCCCCGTCCGCCAGCTGCACCAGATGTACGACGAGCTCAATGAAGTGCATACGTACTCCGCCGCCTTCTTTGCCCTGCTTGAAGCCGACGAGGCCGTGGAGCACAGCGGCCCCCTCCAGCCCACCCAGCTGCGCGGCACCTTCGAGCTGCGCCACGTCGATTTCAGCTACCCCAACGGCACCCCGGCCCTGCACGACGTGAGCCTGACCATCGAAGCCGGCAAAACCACTGCGTTGGTGGGCCTCTCCGGGGCCGGCAAAAGCACGGTGCTCAACCTGCTCAGCAAGTTCTACGAGCCGCAACAGGGCGAGCTGCTGCTCGATGGCCGCCCGCTGCCCGACTACGACACCCACGCCCTGCGCCGGCAAATTGGACTGGTGCTGCAAAAGAACCACATTTTCAAGGGCACCATCGAAGAAAACATCCGCTACGGCCTGCCATCCGCCACCCTCGAGCAAGTGCAGCAAGCCGCCGGCCTGGCCGACTTGCACGAGCAGCTTATGCGCCTCCCCAACCAGTACCAAACCGATGCCCAGCAGCTCTCCGGCGGCCAGCAGCAGCGCATTGCCATTGCCCGGCTCTTCCTCAAAAACCCGCCCATCATCTTCTTGGACGAGCCCACGGCCAGCCTCGATGCCATCACCACCGAGCAGGTCAAAAGCAGCCTCGATGCCCTCAAGCAGGGCCGCACCGTGGTCCTCATTTCCCACAGCCTCGCCCAAATCGTGGATGCGGACTTCGCCTACGTGCTGCAGCAAGGCCGCGTGGTGGAGAGCGGCACCCACCAAAGCCTTTACGCCCAAAACGGCGTGTACCGCCAGATTTTTGATGCCTCGGCCCGCAGCCTCAACGTGGAGAAAATTGCCCAAACGCTGGACGGTTAACTTCTTGGTTGATTAAAAGCCAGCCGGCCATAAGATTATTGGCTTACTAATCAAGTCCGAATGGTACGCAGGCTGTTTCTGACTCCAGCCACCAGAATAGCCTGCGTAACACCAAAAAATGAAGCGGCTGGCTTCGGTGCTGGCGCAAACGGGCCAAAGTCAAAGCCGGACTGCTGGACAAACGAGGGTGCTTGCAGGCACGAAACGGCCCGTGTCGGTCGTTGTGCCCGCAGCTTGCCCGAACTTTACCGCATGAGTCGCCGCCACCGTTTTTGCCTTGCCCGCCTGGGGCTGCTGGTGGTGACGTGGGCAATGCTGACGGGGGCAGCCCGTGCCCAGCAGCGACCCCCGGCCCCGACCGAGCCACCCCTGAGCCTGCGTCGCTGCCGCTGGCTGCCGCTGGCGCCGGGGCGCGATACCACGGAGTTTGTCGTGCAGGATTCGCTGACGGTGGTGCCGGCTACCGTGGAAATTACGAGCGGCGGCCCGCCCCGCCCGGCCACCCACGACCCGCGCACCGACCGCTACCGCTGGGTGCAGCCCGCCCGGCGCGACGCCCAAGGCCAGCCCCTGCCCGACTCGGTGCGCCTCTGCTACCGGGTGCTGCCGCTGCGGCTGGCCGCGCCGCGCTTCCGCCGTTCGCGCAGCCTCATGGACAGCCTGGGCTTCCGGGCTCCGATGCACGGGCTGGAAGATTTTTCGCAGAAAGAGCAGATTTTGAGTACGCCGGGCATCAACAAAACCGGCAACCTGGCGCGGGGCATCAGCTTCGGCAACACCCAGAACGTGTTTGTGAACTCGGCCCTCAACCTGCAACTCGAAGGCAAGCTGGCCGACAACATCAACCTCACGGCGGCCATTTCGGACCAAAACGTGCCCTTTCAGCCCGAGGGCAACACCCAGCAGCTCCAGCAGTTCGACAAAATTTACCTCACCCTCACCAACCCCAACTGGAACCTGACAGCCGGCGACGTGGTGCTGCGCAACAAGCCCGACTATTTTCTGCGCTACTACAAAAACATCCAGGGCGCGGCCGGCGAGCTGAATCTGGGGCCGCCGCTCGCGGGCCTAGGGCCGGGCAGCAGCTTCGGCCAGGGGGTATCGAACGCCGCGCTGCTGCCCGGCGGGCTGGTGCAAAGCCCGGTGCCGGGCCTCGTGCCGGCCGGGACTGGGGGCGGTGGTGCAGCCCCGCCCGCTACTGGCCCCTCGCCGGCCACTCTTAACCCAACCGCCATTGCCCAGCCTCAACTCGGCGACCCCAACCAAGCTGCTGCCGCTGCCCCGCCCGCCACTGCTGGCGGCTTGCTGAAAGTCTGGCAGTCCTCCACCACCGCCGCTGGAGGCGTGGCGAAGGGCAAATTTGCCAGCATTGACGTGCCGCCCATCGACAACGTGCAGGGGCCGTACCGCCTCAACGGCCCCAATGGCGAGCAGTTCCTGATTGTGCTGGCCAATTCGGAGCGGGTTTATTTGGACGGGCGCTTGCAGGCGCGGGGCTTCGACGCCGACTACACCATCGACTACAACCTGGCCGAAATCACCTTCACGCCGCGCCACCTCATCACCCGAAACACGCGCATTAAGGTTGATTTTGAGTATTCTGACCTCAACTACGCCCGCTCGCTCTACGCCCTGAGCCACTACCAGCAGGCGGGCCGCCTGCGCCTGCGGGCTAACTTTTACCAGGAGGCCGACAACCCCAACAACGCCCCCAACCTCAACCTGACCGACACGCTACGGGCCACGCTGCGGGCCGCCGGCAACGTGGCCTTCGCCCAGGCCGACGGCGCGGTGCCCGCCACCTACACCCGCACCCAGGTGCTGTACCGCCGCGACGCCGCCGGCCGCTACGCCCGCGCCGTGGGGGCCGACACCCTGGGCCAAGTGTACGCTGTGCGCTTCACCGACGTGGGGCCGGGCCAGGGCGACTACCGCCTCTCGACGACCAACCTGAGCAGCAACGGGCGGGTGTACGAGTTTGCCGGGCTGCGGCAGGGGCGCTTTGCCCCGGTGCGGCGGCTGCCCACGCCGCTGCTCAAGCAAATGCTGGCGGGTGGGGCCAGCTTTCGGGTGGACAGCAGCACCACGGTGTTTGTGGATGCCGCCCGCTCGCAACTGGCCCGCAACCGCTTTGCCCCGGAGGTGGACGCGGGCGGGGCCGTGCGCCTGGGCTACGCGGTGCTCGACCGCCGCCTGCCCGCCTGGGCCGCCGCCGTACTGCCCGGCTACCGCCTGCGCAGCACCCTCGACTACGAGTACACCGCCGCCCGGTTTGCGCCCATCGACCGCTACCGCGACATCGAGTTCGACCGCAACTGGAGCGCCGCCAGCACCGGGCAGAACAACGCCGCTGGCGGTACCCAGCGCGAAGACAACATTCTCAATGCCAGCCTGTGGCTGGTGCGCAACGCCACCAACAGCTTCGGCTACCGCTTCAGCCGCCGATTCCGGCCGGGCGAGGTGAGCGGGGTGCAGCACTGGCTGGAAGCGGCCCATCAGGTAGGCCGCGTGGAGGTGCGCGGCTCGCTGTTCGTGCTGAACTCGGCCGCCGGGCGCTTCCGCTCGACCTGGGCGCGGGGCGAGGCCACGGCCCGGCTCGGGGGCGGGCGGCTGGTGCCAGGCTACGCCTACCGGTTCGACAAAAACCGGGTGGCGCTGCCCGGCGGCGACAGCTTGCGGTCGGTCAATTATTTTGACGAGCACAACGTGTTTGTGCAGAGCCGCGACTCGGCCAAAACCCAGTTTCGGGTCGATTACGCCTACCGGCAAGACCAACTGCCCACCCCCGACCGGCGGGCGTTTTTCCGGCGCTCGGTGGCCCAGACCTGGCAGGGCAGCCTGGCCGCCCGCCCCGGCAAGCTGCAAGACGTGCGCCTGACGGCCACCTACCGCGACCTGGCCGTGCGCGACAGCAGCCGCCTGCAAACGGCGCTGGGCCAGGCTATTTACAACCTGGGCCTGCTGCAAAACCAGGTGCGCTCCGAGCTTAGCTACTCGGTGGCTACCGGCCGCGAGCTGAAGCGCGACTACTCCTTTTTGGCCGTGCCCGCCGGCACCGGCACCCACTACTACGCCGGCGACCTCAACGGCAACGGTCAGCAGGATAAAGAAGAATTCCTAGAGGCTCAAACACCTGATGCCCAGTACCGCACCTTCATCAAAGTGTATTTGCCGACGACGGACTACGTGACGGCCTTTACCAACCGCCTCAGCTACCGCCTGAGCACGGCGGCCCCGCGCGGCTGGCGCGAAGCGGGCGGCCTGCGGGCGGCGGCGGCGCGGCTGGCCACCCTCACGAGCATCGCCGTGGACCGGCGCACGACGAACGACAACCTGCTGGCGCGGCTCTCGCCCTTCAGGTACAACAAGGAAGACCCGCAGCTGCTGGCGTTCAACCAGCTCCTGCGCAACACGCTCTACTTCAACCGCTCGAACCCAATTTTTGGGGCCGAATTCACCATCCAGCAAACCCAGCAGAAAACGCTGCTGGCCCAGGGCACCGACCTGCGCAACCTGAGCACCCAAAGCCTGCTGCTGCGGCGCACGCTGGCGCAGTCGTTCACGGGCCGCCTCACGGGCAGCCGCGACGTGCGCGAGGCCCAAAGCACCTACCTCGTGGCCCGCAACTACCGCTTGCTTAGCTACAACATCCAGCCCGAAATCAGCTACCAACCCACGCCCGCCTTCCGCCTCACGGCCAACTACCTGCGTACCGTCAAGCGCAACGTGCTCGACGGCCCCAGCCTCGGCACCCGTGGCGTGTTTGATGAGCTGGGCCTCGAAACCCGTCTCAGCCAGGTCAGCAAGCGCACCGTCACGGCCGCCCTGCGCTACACCGGCGTGGGCTTCGACGGCGACCCGGCCTCCGTCGTGGGCCTCGAAATCCTCAACGCCCTGCGCCCCGGCGCCAACTACACCTGGAACCTCAACCTCGAACAGCGCCTCAGCAACGGCCTCAACATCACCGTTGCTTACGACGGCCGCAAAGCCAACGGTCTCAATACGGTACACACCGGGCGGATGCAGGTAGCAGTGCTGTTTTGAAGCATGTAACGACGCCAAAACTTGTTTGGCCAGTTAGAGCGGTTTCCTGGTTGGTATACGCCTCGTAGAGACGCGAAGAGTCGCGTTTCTACGATGATGGCCTTGCGTACACTAACCTGAAAGCCGCTTTACCAGCTTATTTTGTGAGCAGCTCTGGTACTGCTTGGACGGGTGTCTGCTGCACCGGCAAAGCGGGTACGTCGATATTGGGCATGGCATTTTCCAGCATGGGGGTGGGCGCCGCTTGAATGGTGGACTCCACTTGTGCCGACTTTTTCTGGACGGGCTGACCGGCAACGGCTGGTGTGGGCGCTTTTGGGGCGGGTACGGCCTGCACCGGCACCCGCTGGTACTGCGCAAAGAACCGGGGCTTGAGCTTGCGCCGCACCGACCGCGCCAGCGGCTTGCCGGCTGCGTAATCGGTCAGAATCGTTTTTAGCCGGCCGTTGCTGTAATGAATGATTTTGCCCACGCCGTAGGCTAAAAACGGCGTTGCCACCGCAAAAGCAGCCCCCACCGGGGCTGGTTCAGTGGTAACGGCCCCGTTGAGGTTGGTAGAGTTGGGGCTGGAAGCAATGCGAATGGCAGTGAGAAAGCTTGCAAATACCCAGCCCGCCCCACCCATCTGCCGTTTGCTGTAGAGGTTGATGATGGCCTGGGCAGTGTCGTTGTGCAGGTACTGGCCCCGCAGGCGCTGCTTCAAGGTTTCCGAAGCCATATTTTGCTGAGCGTGAGCGGTGCTACCCCAAGCCACACACAGCATAAATGAGAAGAACAGACGTAAGCGTTGGGGCATAAAGAAGCGGAAATACCAGAGTTTAACGCAAGTTAGCCGCGAATCCTGCAAGCAGCCATACCTTGTTGGAGGCAATATTCAGCAGCCACTGCCCAGCGTTTAATTCAACCGTTTGCGAGCCGCTGCCGCCACCCGCCGCGCCAGCCCGGCCGTGAGTTCGCGTTGTCGGAAGCACAGCGGCAGCGCCGTGCCCGACTGCAAGGCCCGCACGGTGATGTTGGCGCAGGCGCGGGCATCCGAAAGGGCGTCGTGGTGGTCAAGCTCCAGGCCCAAAAAATCGGCCAAGTGGTTGAGGCGGTGGCGCTCCAGCTGCGGCCACACCGCCCGCGCCAGCTTCACCGAGCACAGGCAGTGCAGGGGCGGGCTTTCGAGGCCAAAGTCGCGGCAGGTGTAATCCAGCACACTCATGTCGAAGGCCGAATTGTGGGCCACCACGGGCTGCTGATGCAGGTAGGGCAGCAGTTGGGGCCACACGTCGGCCAGCGAGGGCGCGTCGTGCAAATCGGCCGCCGAAATGCCGTGCACTTGCTGGTTGCCCCACTCCATGCGCAGCACGCGGGGCCGCAACAGGGTTTCGTAGGTCTGCACAATCTGGCCGCCGCGCACCTGCACCACGCCCACGGCACAGGCGCTGGTGCGCTGTTCGTTGGCGGTTTCAAAGTCGATGGCCGTAAAATTGAGCGCCGCCAGGGCGCGGGTAATGGTGGCTTCCATGGTGGCAAATTACGGCAGTGGTGGCCATTCCGACCATCTCCTTTATAGCTCCAGCAGCCGCCGGGTGGCTTTCACCACTGCCAGTTCGGCCTGCCCGGCGGGCTTTTGCGCGGCGTCCAGTGTGGTGCGGGCTGTTGTCAGCCAGATAGTTGAGGCAGTAGTGCCGGTTTCGAGCTGCGTGAGGCGCTGTTGGGCCAAGCCGGCCACGGCGGCCAGGCCAGCAGCCAGCGGGGCGTATTCGCGCACGCTTTCCGACAGCGCAAATAAGGGTTGAAGCTGCGCGTCAACGGTTTGCCAGTGGACGAGTTGCATGCGTAGCCGCAACATTTGCCGGGCCAGGCCAGGCGGGCGGGGAGCGAGGGCCAGACCCGCCACTACGCTGTCCACGGCGACGCTGTAGCGGCGGGCCACGTCCGACTCGGCCGGGGCCGCATCGACGAGGCGGGTGAGGGGTGTTTGGCTGGTGTAAGTAAAGCCCTGGAAGTGACGCTTGTATTCCTTCACTGGCTCCAGCACTTCGGTCAATGCCGTGAGGGGCGCCAGGAACAGCGGCGTAGGCATTTGCCGGGTTTTGCGGGGCAGGGCGGGCGGCTCGTAGCCGGGCGCATCGGTGGGCAGCGGGGTGGCGAGGCATACCAGCAGCGCCGCCGGGGCACGGCGGTTTTGCAACCCCAGCCCATCAAGCTGAGCCGATAAGCTGTTGAGACGAAGGTATATATCGGCCACGTTTTGCGTGTTGGCCTGCCCCGACCACAGCCGCTCGGCCACGGCCCCGGCGCGGGGCCAGATGCGCGAATCGATGATAACGGAATCAGCAAACTCGCTCCACATGGCCGCCTCGCCGCCCAGGATGCGGGCGCGTTGGGCCGCATCAAGGGGCGAGTTGGACGGGAGCGGGTCGGTGGCGTAGGCGGCGGCAGCCGTCAGGTTAAGGTCGAGGTAGTAGCCGCTCGATAGCAGGGCAGGGTGGCCCTGCCGGGCCGTTTCGGTCAGCGACTTCACGCCCCGCCAGCTTTGAATGACGACCGGCGCCGGCAAATCAGGGCCGAGAATTTCGTCCCAGCCCACCATCGTTTTGCCCTGCCGCTGCAAAATGGCCAGCACCCGGCGGTTGAAATAGGTGTGGAGTTTGTGACTGTCAAGGGTTTGTCCGTCGGCCTTCACCATGCCGCGTTCGCGCATAAACGCCGCAATGCGCGGCGAGCGCCGCCACTGCTTGCCGTTGTACTCGTCGCCTCCGGCGTGAAAATACGGGTCCGGGAACAGCCCCGTCATCTCCGTCAGCAGCGAATCGAGGAAGGTAAAAGTCGTTTCGCGGGTCGGGTCGATGGCCACGTTGGTGGTGCGCCAGCTTTGGTAGGGGCGGTACACGGTATCTAGCGAGGCCAGGCGCGGGTAGGCCACCATCCAGGCCGTGGTGTGGCTGGGCACATCAAACTCGGGCACTACCCGAATGCCCCGCGCGGCGGCGTAAGCCAGTACCTCACGTACCTCGGCCTGGGTGTAAAAGCCGCCGGGGCTGCTGGTGTGCAGCAGCGGAAACATCTTGCTCTCAACGCGAAAGCCCTGGTCGTCGGTCAGGTGCCAGTGCAGCACGTTCAGTTTCGTGGCCGCCATGCCGTCGAGGTTGCGCTTGATGACGGGCACGGGCATGAAGTGCCGCACGGCGTCAATCAGCAGCCCGCGCCAGGCAAAGCGCGGCGCATCGGTGATATCAACCTCGGGCAAGTAAAGCCGCTTTTTCTCGACCGTCGGCAGCTGTTCCAGCGTGGCCAGGGCCCGCAGCACGCCCAGGCTGGTGGGCGCGTCGATGAGTACGCCAACGGGGGTTACGCGCAGGCTATACCGTTCTTCGTCAAAGCTTTCGGGCTTGCCCTCGCGGCCGTAGCGAATTTGCAGCACTGGCCCTTTGGTGCCCGTTGCGCCCGGCACCAGGCGCGCCAGGCTGCGCTGCACGGCTGCCCGCACGGTGGGGGAGACGCTGGCGGGCAGCTCGGCTTGCAGGGACGCTTGCAGCAGCAGGCGGCCCCGGCCCCAGCGGGTTTCGGTAGGCTTGGGCAGCAGGTTGCTGGTGGGCTGCGCGGCGGCCGAAAGGGCTACTAATAAGCTTATTGCCAATGCGATGAATTTCATCTGAAAAAATGCCTAGAATTGCCCTGGATAAACTACTAACCACAAAATTCAAATCAACCCCCGCGCCTTAAATTCCAGGTATTTGTTGATGGTATTGACCGTCAAATCCTGTGGGGCGGTGAGCAGCGAATAAATGCCGTAACGCTGCAATTCCAGCACAATTTGCCGTTTTTCCTGGGCAAATTTCTCGGCAATGGTTTGATTATAAATATCGTCAGTGGTGGCGGGCGCGGTATTCAAATACGTGCGCAGCTCGGTGTTCTCAAAAAATACCACCAGCAACAAATGCGCTTTGGCCAACCGCCGCAAATACGGTAATTGCCGCTGCATGCCGTGCAGGGTTTCAAAATTGGTGAACAGAATAAGCAGGCTGCGCTGCTTAATTTTGGCCCGCACCGT